>JACDBR010000005.1 GCA_013694825.1 Solirubrobacterales bacterium | reverse complement strand
TCGACGAACTCGACCCGGCGCGGGGCCTTGTAGGGGGCGGTCTCGCCGCGGGCGTGGCGCTGCAGCTCGGCGGCGAGCTCGGAGCTCGGTTCGCCCGAGCGCAGGACGACGAAGGCCTTGACGACCTGGCCGCGCTCGGCGTCGGGGACGCCGATCGCAGCCGCCTCGGCGACGTCAGGGTGCGAGCACAATGCGGACTCGACCTCGTCGGGGCCGATTCGATAGCCGGAGGAAGCGATCAGGTCGTCGCCACGCCCCTCGTACCAGTAGAGCCCTCGATCGTCGGCGCGTACGAAATCGCCGGTAGCCCACCATTCGTCGTCGACCAGCTCAGGTGGGCCGGGGGCGTCCAGGTAGCCGAGGAAGAACGTCGGCGAGGATGCCGCCCGAAGCTGCAGCTCACCCTCGGCGACCCTGGTCTCGATCCCGGGCAGAGGCCGTCCCATCGACCCGGGCACCACCCGCGCGCCGGGGCCCCAACCGGTCATCGCTCCGGTTTCGGTCTGGCCGTAGCCGTCTGCGATCTCCACCCCGACCCGCTCTCGGAAGTGGCCGATCACCTCGGCGTCGAGCGCCTCGCCCGCCGAGAGCATGCGGCGCATCTCGGGCAGCTCGCCGACCTCGGTGCGCTTGGCGAGCATCCGGTACTCGGTCGGCGCCTGGCAGAGCAGGTTGACGCCCTCGCGGCGACAGATCTCCAGGCGCTCGGCGGGTTCGAAGCGCGCGTCGTGGAGCAGCGCGGCAGCGCCACGAAGCCAGGGAGCGAGGAAGGAATTCCGCGACGACTTTGACCACCCGGGGGCGGCCGTGCACCAGGCGAGCTCGCCCTTGCGGGCGCCGAGCCAATGCTCTGCCTGAAGCGCCTGGCCGGGCAGGTAGCCGTGCCCGTGCAGGGCGCCGCGGGGCTGGCCCGTCGTGCCCGAGGTGAAGATCACGAGTGCCGGATCGGCCGGGCCCAGCTCGGCCACCGAACCCGGGGTCTCCTGGGGCTCGTCCTCGTCGAGCACGGCACTGACATCGGCCATCGAGAGCGCCTCGATCCCCGCCGGCAGCTCGCCGAGCAACTCCTCCTCGCCGACGCAGAGGACCGGGTTGGCCTGGCCGGCGCGCGCCTCCACGTCGCCGCGGCGAAGCTGTGTCGAGCACGGCATCGCGACCGCTCCCATCCGCCAGCAGGCGAGCATCGCGAGGACCCACTCGACTCGGTTGCCAACCAGGGTCATGACGACCTCGCCGCGTCTCACGCCGCGGGCCGCGAAGGCCCCCGACAGGCCGGCCGACTGCGCGATCAGCTCGCCGAAGTGCCAGACGCGGCGCTCACCGTCGCGGCTGATCTCGAGCAGGGCCGGGCGTCCAGCCGGAAAGCGCTCGAGCAGGTCGGGGACGATGTTCACGCCGCCATCCTGCCCGTTCGGCGCCGCGTTTGATCGCCGCCGCGTTTGATCGCCGCCGTCGGTCGGGTAGGGGGTGAGGGTGATCGAGTCGCACCGCCCAGCCTGACCGCCGCCGGCAAGACACGGCTCGACGAGTTGATGGAGCTGGTCGAGACCCGGAACCCCGGCGAGCAGGAGTTCCACCAAGCGGTCCGCGGCGTGCTGGATGACGTGGTCGAAGGCGGGCTCGACGACGAGCTCGAGCGGCTCGGCGTGCTCGAGCGGCTGGTCGAGCCCGACCGCGCGATCTCCTTTCGCGTCACCTGGCAGGACGACGAGGGCCAGGTGCGCGTCAACCGCGCCCACCGCGTCCAGTTCAACAACACGCTCGGCCCCTACAAGGGCGGGCTGCGCTTTGCGCCATCCGTCAACCCCAGCGTGCTCAAGTTCCTCGGCTTCGAGCAGACGCTGAAGAACGCGCTGACGCGGCTTCCGATGGGCGGCGCGAAGGGGGGCGCCGACCTCGACCCGAAGCAGCTCTCCAACGACGAGATGATGCGCTTCTGCCAGGCGCTGATGAACGAGCTGCACCGCCACATCGGCGAGGACGTCGACGTCCCGGCGGGCGACATCGGCGTCTCCGAGCGCGAGATCTCCTATCTCTTCGGCCAGTACAAGCGGCTGCGAAACCGCTACGCGGGCGTGCTGACCGGCAAGGGCTTGGCCTGGGGCGGCTCGGCCGGGCGGGTCGAGGCGACCGGCTACGGCGCCGCCTACTTCACGACAGAGATGCTCGAGCACGCCGGTGAGCAGCTCGACGGCAAGCGCTGCGCGATCTCCGGCGCCGGGAACGTCTCGATCTATTGCGCTCAGAAGCTGCTCGAGCTCGGCGCGACGGTGATCAGCCTGTCGGACTCAGACGGCACGATCCACGACCCCGAGGGGCTCGACGCCGACAAGCTCGCGTGGGTAAAGCAGCTCAAGCTCGAGCGGCGCGGCCGGATCGCCGAGTACGCCGACGAGTACGAGGCTGACTACCTCGAGGGCGAGACGCCGTGGTCGCTCGACTGCGAGCTCGCCTTCCCCTGCGCGACGCAGAACGAGCTCTCCTCCGAGGACGCGGAGACGTTGATCGCCAACGACTGCCTGGCGGTGATCGAGGGCGCCAACATGCCGATCGACGCCGACGCGATGCGGCTGCTGCGCTCGGAGGGAGTCCTGATCGGTCCCGCGAAGGCCGCGAACGCAGGCGGGGTCGCGGTCTCAGGCCTCGAGCAGAGCCAGAACGCCCAGCGGATGTCGTGGGGCCCCGAGGAGGTCGATCGTCAGCTGCGCGAGATCATGCGCACCGTGCACGCCGAGTGCGTCGAGTGGGGCGAGTCCGGCGACGGCTCGGTCGACTACGCCCGCGGGGCCAACCTCGCCTCGTTCGATCGCGTCTCGAAGGCAATGCTGGCCTACGGGGCGGTCTGAGGACGGGCCGCAAGGCGGGCATTCTCGCCCGGCAGCGCGCCGGCCTGCTCGGCCGCCCCGCCTCGCAGCAGTTGAGCAGCGTCCCGGCGGCATAGACGAAAGTGATCGCCAGAGCCACGTACACCGCCGGCCGCCAGCGCCGGGAGAGCAGCCGGCCGTCGGGAAAGAGGAGGAAGAGGAGCGGCGCCGGCGGCAACGATCGACACTCCGAGGCCGAGCGCCGCGACGCCGGCCGCGAGCGTGAAAAGCTTCAGCTGATGGTGCTTTATGCCGACGCCGAGTCGTTCACGCTGATGACGCCGCAGGGCCACATGTTCGCCGGCTGGATCACGTTCAGCGCGCTCGAGGTCGACGGCGAGACGGTCGCCCAGGCGCAGGTCCTGATGCGCGCCAGCGACCCGATCTTCGAGCTCGGGCTGACACTTGGCGGCCACAAGCAGGAGGACCGCTTCTGGAATCAGACGATGACCGCGCTCGCCACCCACTTCGGCCACGAGGCCGAGGTCGACACTCAGGTTGTCTGCGTCGATCGCAAGCGCCAGTGGTCGAAGTGGCGCAACGTCTGGCACAGCTCGGCGATTCGCTCGACCCTCTACACGATGGGGGCTCCCGGGCGGGCGCTGAAGCGCCTGCTCAGGCGCGACCGAGCGGTTGCCTGAGGGGGGTGGCGACGCGATCGTCGTCGGCTCGGGCCCCAACGGGCTCGCGGCGGCGATCGCGCTCGCCAAGGCAGGCCGGTCAGTGCGGCTGGTCGAGGGCGCCGAGCAGCTCGGCGGAGGCTGTCGCTCCGAGGAGCTGACCCTGGCGGGCTACGTCCACGACACCTGCTCGACCGTCCACGCGTTGGCGCTTGCCTCGCCGTTTCTGAGCGGACTGCCGCTGGCCAGTCATGGGCTCGAGCTGGCGCACCCCCAGGCGCCGCTGGCGCACCCGCTCGACGACGGCTCGGCGGTGATCCTGGAGCGCTCCGTCGAGCGCACCGCCGCCGGGCTCGGGACCGACGGGACGGCATACCGGCGACTCTTCGAGCCGCTCCTGGCGAGCGCCGACGCGCTCTTCTCCGAGCTGCTCGGGCCGCTCCGCCCCCCGCACCATCCGCTGACGCTTGCGCGCTTTGGCCTCAGCGCTCTGCTCTCGGCACGAAGCCTCGCGCGCTCGCGCTTTGAGGGCGAGCGGGCGCAGGCGCTGCTCGCCGGGTGCAGCGCGCACTCAATGCTCTCGCTGCGTGCGCCGGCGAGCGCCGCCTTCGGGCTCGTGCTCGCGCTCAGCGCGCACCGGGTCGGCTGGCCGGTCGCCCGGGGCGGCTCCCAGCGCC
>JACDBR010000291.1 GCA_013694825.1 Solirubrobacterales bacterium | reverse complement strand
GGGCATCACGCTGCGTCGCGATCTCGACGTCGAGGAGCGGAGCGTGCCGGGTGCCACGGCGGCGTTCGCGGTCACCGGCACGCCCGTCGACTGCGTGCGCCTCGCGGTGCTCGGCCTGGCCGGGCCTCGCCCCGAAGCCGTCGTGTCCGGCGCCAACCTCGGCCTCAACCTCGGCGACGACGTCACCTACTCGGGCACGGTTGCCGCGGCGCTCGAGGGGATCGTCCTCGGGATCCCGGCCCTTGCCGTCTCGCAGCAGGCCGCGCGCGGCGAGATGGGCTTTCGAGCTCGCCCCGGCATGGACTTCACCATCGCCGCCAGCCTGACCCGAGAGCTCGTCGCCCGCCACCTCACCGACCCGCTGCCACCGGAGACGCTGCTGAACGTCAACGTGCCGGCCGGGGAGGTCGAGGGAATCGAGATCACCCGGCTCGGCAAGCGCCTCTACAACGACGAGTTGCGTCTCGTCGAGGAGGACGAGCGTGGGCGCAAGCGCTACGAGATGTACGGCTTCGAGCCCTCCTTCGAGGACGAGGACGGGACCGACCTAGCGGCGATCGCCCGCGGGCGCGTGGCGCTGACCCCGATCCACTTCGACCTCACCGATGCGGGCGGCCTCGAGACGCTTCGCGCCTGGGATGCCGAGGGGATGCTGGACACGGCGACCGAGCGCATCGCCCGACCGCGATGAGCGAGCCCGGAGCGGCCGCCGCCGATCGCGCCGACGAGCTCAGGCGCCTGATCGCCGAGGCGAACCGCCGCTACTACGAGCTCGACGACCCCGACATCGGCGACGACACCTACGACGCCCTGCTGAACGAGCTGCGCGCGCTCGAGGAGGCCGAGCCGGAGCTCCGGAGCTCGGAGTCGCCGACTCAGAAGGTCGGAGGGCGCCCACTCGGGCGCTTCGAGCAGGTGCGCCACGCCGAGCCGATGCTCTCGCTTGCCAACGCCCGCGGGGCCGAGGAGTTCCGCGCCTGGGAGACGCGCCTGCACAACCGGCTGCGGACGCTCGACATCGAGCCGGGGGAGCTGCGCTTCGTCTCCGAGCCCAAGATCGACGGACTCGCGATCTCGCTGACCTACGAGGACGGCGAGTTCGTCCGCGGCGCGACGCGCGGCGACGGCGTCATCGGCGAGGACGTGACCCACAACCTGCGCACCGTCGAGGACATACCCGAGCGGATCGACGATGCCCCAGAGCTGCTCGAGGTCCGCGGCGAGGTCTACTACCCCCGCGCGGCCTTCCGGCGCCTCAACGAGGCTCGGGCCGAAGCCGGAGAGCCGGCCTTCGCGAATCCCCGCAACTCAGCCGCCGGCACGATCCGCCAGCTGGATCCGGCCGTCACGGCCTCGCGGCCGCTGTCGATCTGGTGCTACGGGATCGGTGTCCAGCGCGGGCTCGACCTCGGGAGCCACTCCGAGGAGCTCGGCTGGCTGGGCCGGCACGGCTTCAAGGTCAACGAGGACGTCTCGACGCACGAATCGGCCGATCAGGTGGTCGAGCGGTGCCTGTGGTGGGAGCAGCGCCGCGAGTCGCTCGACTTCGAGATCGACGGCGTCGTGATCAAGGTCGACCAGCGCTCGCTGTGGCGCGAGCTGGGCGTCGCCGGCCGCGAGCCGCGCTGGGCGGTGGCCTGGAAGTTCCCGCCGATGACCGCAACGACGACGCTCAACAAGATCGTCTGGAACGTCGGACGGACCGGGCACCTGCTGCCGTTCGCGATGCTCGAGCCGGTCCACGTATCCGGCGTCACGGTCTCGACCGCGACGCTCCACAACGAGGAGGACCTGGAGCGAAAGGACGTTCGCCAGGGCGACGAGGTGGTGATCACCCGGGCCGGCGACGTGATCCCGCAGGTGATCGCGCCACTCGTGCAGCGTCGCAAGGGAAAGCGCCTGCGACGCGCCAGGCCACCGAAGAGGTGCCCGGTCTGCGACACGCCGACGGTCAAGCCGCCCGACAGCGTGTTCACGATCTGCCCCAACCGGCGCGGCTGCCCGGGCCAGACCTTCCAGGGGGTCAAGCACTTCGTCTCGCGGGGGGCGATGGACATCGAGGGGTTCGGTGAGAAGCAGGCCTACCGCTTCCTCGCCGAGGGACTGATCCGCGACCAGGCCGGGATCTACGACCTCACCTCCGAGCAGCTCCAGCAGCTCGATCGCTTCGGCGAGACCTCGGCCAACAACCTGATCGCCGAGATCGAGCGCTCGCGGGAGCGGCCATTCGGGATCGTCCTCTACGCGCTGGGGCTGCCCGGGATCGGCTACGTCAACGCCCAGGCGCTGGCCCAGCACTTCGGCACGATCGAGGCGCTGATCGAGGCCGACGAAGAGGCGATCGTCGAAGCCGAGGGGATCGGCCCGATCCTCGCCGCGCAGCTTCGCGAGGAGCTCGCCGACGAGGCGACCCTCGATCTGATCGGCCGACTGCGCGAGCGCGGCCTGTCCTTCGAGCTCTCCGAGTCAGAGCGCCGCCAGGAGGGCGGCCCGCTAGCCGACAAGACCTTCGTGCTGACGGGCACGCTCGGTGAGCTGACCCGCGAGCAGGCGAGCGCGATGATCAAGCGCGCCGGTGGCAAGGTGACGGGCTCCATCTCGAAGAAGACCGACTACATCGTCGCGGGTGACAGCCCGGGAACGAAGCTCGCGAAGGCCGAGGAGGTTGGCACGGAGGTCCTCGACGAGGCCGGCCTGCTCGAGCTGCTGGGCGCCGAGGGGGCCGGGGCCGAGGGGGCCAAGGTGCCACCGCCGGGACGGCGTCGTTGAGCGCGGCTTCCGGTGGGCGCCGCGGATCCGGCAAGATCGTGGAGCCCTCGCCGCCAGATTGGCGGCCGGGCGAGAGCATCTCGGTCCGCGACGCCGCCGATTCGGACCGCGACGGGGTTTGGGCCGTGCTCGAGCCGGTGATCCGGGCCGGCGAGACCTTCGCCTTCGACCCGGCGACGCGCCGCGACGATGCGCTGGCGAGCTGGTTCGGGCCGAAGGCTCGAGTGTTCGTCGCCGAGCGGGTCGGGCGAGTGGTCGGCACCGCATGGGTCCGGCCGAACCAGCCCGGGCTCGGCTCTCACGTCGCCAACGCCTCGTTCGCCGTCGCCCCGGCCGCGCGAGGTCTCGGGGTTGGCCGCGCCTTGGCCCTGCAGGCGCTGCTGGAGGCCGAGCGGCTCGGCTACAGGGCGATGCAGTTCAACCTGGTGGTCGCGACGAACCAGGCCGCGATCGAGCTCTGGCGCAGCCTCGGCTTCGATGAGGTGGGCCGGCTCCCCGAGGCGTTCAGGCTCCGCGGCGAGCGCTACGTCGACGCGCTGGTCATGCGCCGCGATCTCGGTCCCCGGTCCTGAGCCAGCGCGGCCGCATCCACCCGGCCCCCCGCCTGCGCTCCGTGCCCGGCGGCCAGGAGCGCGCC
>JACDBR010000258.1 GCA_013694825.1 Solirubrobacterales bacterium | reverse complement strand
CCAAGGTCGGAACGCTTCCGGGCGCCCCGCCGGACGGCGGCCCGATCGACACGGCGAAGCTGAGGGTCACCCGCGTCGACCGGCGTGTCGGCGGGCAGCGGCGTCACTACGTCACCACGCCGCGCGGCTGCCCGCAGCGCGGCACCTGGACGACGCTGCTGCGGTTCGGCTACGGCGAAGGTCAGCGCCAGACCGAGCGCACGCGAACGAGGTGTGAGGCCTGATGCCCGGCTGGCTCGCGATCCCGCGCGACTGGCTGGCTTCGCTCGGCGATATCGCGCGCTTTGGCGGCCGCACGATGGGGCTCGTCTACTCGGGTCGCGTGTTCAAGTTCTTCGGCGAGGCGCTGCGCCAGTGCGGGATCCTGATCCTCGGCTCGACGATCGTCATCTGGGGGCTCGTCTTCATCCTCGGCTTGACCTGCGGGATCGAGGGCGCGTACTTCAACCGCTCGGTCGGCGCCCCGGCTTACGCCGGCGTCTTTGCCGCCTGGTGCGACCTGCGCGAGGTGATCCCATACGCGTTCGGCTACATGATGGCCGCCAAGGTGGGCACCGGGATCGTCGCCGAGCTCGGCGCGATGCGGATCTCCGACGAGATCGACGCGCTCGAGGTGATGGGCGTGCAGCCGATGATCTTCCTCTGTGCGACGCGTCTGCTGGCCGCCTGGATGGTGCTCCCATTCATGTACCTGGCGGGCATCGGGGTCGGCTTCTTCGCCTCC
Organism: Solirubrobacterales bacterium; assembly: GCA_013694825.1. Classification (GTDB taxonomy): domain Bacteria; phylum Actinomycetota; class Thermoleophilia; order Solirubrobacterales; family 70-9; genus JACDBR01. The sequence continues at coordinate 1,643 of JACDBR010000258.1, read as the reverse complement.
TACATCGCCATCGTGCAGCAGATCGGCGAGGTCTCAGCCGGCGGCTACTTCCTGATCTTCTGGATGTTCCAGAACCCACCCGACCTCTTCTTCAGCCTGATCAAAGCGATGGTGATGGCGACCGCGATTATCCTGGTCGGCTGCTATTACGGCTTCACAGCCGGAGGCGGGCCGGTCGGCGTGGGCACCGCAACGGCCAAGTCGATGGTCTTGAATATCGTGCTCGTGCACATCATCGGGATGATGGGGACGCTGGTGTTCTGGGGTGCCAATCCACGTGCGCCCATAGGTGGCTGAGCCGGCCTCGAGCCGGCGCCCGATCTGCTGAGCGCTGAGGGGAAGGAACGGGGCATGGAGAGTCGCGAGCGGGGGTCAGATGAGCAGGAGTACGACGACGCCGAGGGCGATCGCGCTTACGACGCCCGCGCTCGCGAGGCCGAGCGCCGCGCCGAGGAGAGCCGCAGCGACGACGAGTATCCCGGCGAGGAGGAGTACGAGGAGCCGGCGCCCGAGCTCGGCAGCCTGCACTCCGACTATTCGATCCCAGGCGTCGAGTCCGGCGTCGACAACCCCTATCGCTGGCATACCGGGCAAAAGCGCGATCACGGTGGCAACGATGCGATCGAGGTTCAGGGGGTCGTAAAGCAGTTCGGCCGCACCCGGATCCTCAACGGCCTCGACCTCGACCTGCCCGACGACCAGATCTCGATGGTCCTAGGCCCGTCGGGCACCGGCAAGAGCGTTCTGATCAAGCACTTGGTCGGCCTGCTCTATCCCGACTCCGGCGACGTTCTCGTGCACGGCGAGTCGGTACCCGACATGAGCGATGACGAGCTCTTCGAGATGCGCAAGAAGTTCGGCCTGCTGTTCCAGGACGGCGCGCTGTTCGGTTCGATGAACGTCTGGGACAACGTCGCCTTCCCGCTGCGCCAGCACACCGACAAGGGCGAGGACGAGATCTCGGAGATGATCGATCAGCGCCTGCAGGAGGTCGGCCTGGGCTCGGCCTGGGACAAGATGCCCAACGAGCTCTCCGGCGGGATGCGCAAGCGGGCCGGCTTCGCCCGAGCGCTCGTCCTCGACCCGGCGATCGTCATGTTCGACGAGCCCGACTCAGGCCTCGATCCCGTCCGCACGGCGCTGCTGTGCGAGCTGATCCGCGAGGTCCACGAGGAGAACGGTGGCTGCTACATGGTGATCTCGCACGATCTCGGCACGGCACGCCGGATCGCCGACTTCATTGCGGTGCTGTGGAAGGGAAAGATCGTCGAAAGCGGCCCCTCCGACGAGCTGTTCGACTCCGAGAACGAGTTCGTCTCGCAGTTCCTCAACGCCGAGACCGAGGGCCCGTTAGCGATGGATTAAGCGCGCCTCGGCGCGCGCGCTCGTCCGTAGGCTGAATCCGGATGAGGAACCTGCTTGCCCGAATAGCCGGACGTGCCGTAGAGCAGCCGGCGTTGGCGATCGCGCTGACGCTGCTGGTCGTGCTGGTGGCCGGCGCGGGGGCGCTGCGCCTGCAGCCGTCCGCCGCGACGGACTCGCTCGTCGACTCCGGCTCCGAGGCGTTCGCCGACACCGAGCGCTTCAAGGACGAGTTCGGCGAGGACCCCGTCGCCGTGCTGGTGCGCGGCGACCTGCAGCGG
>JACDBR010000233.1 GCA_013694825.1 Solirubrobacterales bacterium | reverse complement strand
AGCTCGCCGAGGCCCAGCGAGCGCACGGCAAGCGCCAGGGCGGCGTGAGCCCACTTCGCCGCGCTCCCCTGCTCGCCGCCGGCCTTGGCCTTGCCGGAGCGCACGTGGGCGAGAAACTCGGCCGGGCCCACGGCGTGCGGCGTCTCGGTATAGGTGCGGCCGATGTCGACCCCGGCGTGGTCGTCGGAGCCACCCGACTCCGAGCCGCCACGGGTCTCGACGTAGATCGCTGCCGGCGCGTTCAGCTCCGGAGCGCGGGATCCGTTGCGCGTCTCCCAGACGTCGAAGAGCTCCGCCAGGCGCCGGCGGTGGCGCGAGGTCAGCGGCGCGGCGACCGAGAAGAAGGGATGCGCGAGCGCCGACGCGATCTCGTGCTCGCGCAGGTAGGCAGCGCAGGTCTCGACGTCGTCGTTGTGGCGCTGGAGGAACTCGTGATCGGCCGCTTCGATCCCCCAGCAGAGGACGTGTACGGCCTGCGGCTCACCGGCGAAGCCGACCGTCAGCTCCTCGGAGACGAAGACGCCGGGGAGGTGCGCGATCGCGAGCGCGCCATCGATCGTGTCGTGATCGGTGATCGTCACGAAATCCATGCCACGCGACCTGGCGAGCTCGTAGACCTCCTCGGGAGGGGTCGCGCACTCGGGCAATCCGATGCTGCGCGAGATACCGAGCTTCGCCGTCTGCGAGGCGGTCGAGTGACAGTGCATATCGACTCGAACCGGCGGCTTGGGAGTCATCGTTGCTTCCCGCTTTCGTTTGCAATTTGCGGGATAAATGGTCGCCGATCGAGGCGCCGAGGCCGTTACCGGATTGAGAAGCGCGGGTGAAGCTTCGGTGAACCGCCGGCGTGCGCCGGGGGCGCGGCGGAAGGGTTGGGCGCGGCAGCCGCGACGCCGTGGCGCCCTTCGCCGCGCTCGCAGGCTTCCGGCTTCGCCGGCTGGCGCAGCCAATCGTCGAAGAGCCCGTCGAGCTGTTCGCCGGAGACCTGCTCGGCGAGCGACTCGAAGTCGGCCGAGGAAGCGTTGGAGTGCTGGTTGCGAGCCAGCCAGCGGCGCAGCGTGACGTAGAAGTCCTCGTTACCCACCCAGCGTCGAAGCGCCTCGAGCGTCAGCCCGCCGCGAACGTAGACCGAGCCCGCGAACAGCTTCTCCGGTCCACCGGGCTTGCCGGGTGGAGGTCGCCAGAAGGCGGAACCCGCGGGCGCCGAGCAGAGGCTCCGGAACCTGCTCGAAAGCGTCTGCCCACCCCGACTCTGAGCCCAGAGCCACTGCGCCCATGTCGCGAATCCCTCGTTCAGCCAGATGTGGCGCCACTGCGTCGGGGTGACGCTGTTGCCGAAGTACTCGTGCGCCAGCTCGTGGGCGACGAGGCCGCTGCCGGGCGGGCCCGGATAGGTGGGCTTCGTCTGAGTCTCGAGCGCGTAGCCGAGGTCGAAGCGATCGACTACACCGCCGGTGGTCGAGAACGGGTACGCGCCGAAGCGCTCGGCGAACAGCCTCAGGACGCGCGGCATCACGGCGAGCGCCCGGCGCCCACGCTGGCCGAAGCGCCTGTCGACCGCGAGCCACGCCTCGACGCCGGCGGTGCGTGTGTGGGTGAGCTCGAATTGGCCGGTCGAGACCGTGGCAAGGTAGCTCGCCATTGGCTCGCTGCCGTGCCAGGAGAACGTCGAGCGCCGGCCGCTTCGCGAGCGATCGCGCAGATCGCCGTTGGCGACCGCCTCGATTCCGCGGGGAACGGTGAGCTCGAAGTCATAACGCGCCTTGTCGGTGAGGTCGTCGTTGACCGGGAACCAGCTCGGCGAGCCCTGGGGCTCGTTCAACGCCACCGATCCGTCGCCGGTGCGAACCCAGCCCTCGGTGCCCCCGTAGGGCGCGCGGTAGGGACGAGGATGCCCGTCGTAGCGGACCACGGTGGTGAACGCTTGGCCCGCCGGGAGGGCGCTCGCCGGCTCGATTCGCAGGTCCTGGCCGTCGCGATCGAAGCCGGCAGGCTCGCCGTCGACCTCAACCCCTGTGACCTTCATCCCGCGCAGGTCGAGATGGAAGGCGCTGAGGTTCTGGATCGCGTTGGCGTCGAGCGTTACGACCCCGCTGAGTCGGTTGGGCGCCCGGCGGTAGCGCAGCGCGAGCTCGTAGCGACGGGCGTCGTAGCCGCCGGAGCCGGCGGCAGGGAAGTAGGGATCCGGCGGCTCAGCGCTTGGCGACCCGGTGGAGAAGCCGGGAATCCCGCCGATCGCCAGACCGGAGCCGACGGTGGCGACGGCGAGCGAGGCGACGAGCGCAGCGCGGATCCCGCGTGGCTCGGTGCGGAGCCTGTTCCGGGGCTCGGCGGCGCGTCGGGATTTTCCCTTCGAGCGCATCTGCGAAGGCTAGTGAGGCGGCTCGGCGAGCTCGAGGCCTTGCCGACCCGCCCGCAGCGCTCCGGGCAGCGC
>JACDBR010000142.1 GCA_013694825.1 Solirubrobacterales bacterium | reverse complement strand
GGAGCCAGCTCGCGCAGGTCGGACTCGATCGAGTTGACCGCGGCGAGCGTGTGGCCGCTGACGTCGTCGATCAGCTGCACCTGGAGGCCGCGATTGGAGCGAAAGACCGAGAGCCGCGGGCGCTCGGCGCTGCCGCGCACCTTGGCGCGCACGCGGCGGCGGCGGCGCTGGCGCTGCTGTGGCTTGGTCAGGACGGTCATGCTCGCTTGCCCACCTTGCGCCGGATCACCTCGTCGTCGTAGCGAATGCCCTTGCCCTTGTAGGGCTCGGGTGGGCGGGTGCGGCGGATCCGCGCCGCCGTCTCGCCGACGAGCTGCTTGTCGATCCCGCGGATGATCACCTGGGTCGGGATCGGGACCTCGAACTCGATTCCGTCGGGCGCGTCGATCGAGACCGTGTGCGAGAAGCCGACGCTGAGGTCGATCGAGCGTCCCTGGAGCCGGGCGCGGTAGCCGACGCCCGCGATCACGAGCCGCTTCTCATAGCCGTCGGTGACCCCGGTGACCATGTTGGCGAGCAGGCTGCGGGTCAGCCCGTGGAGCGCCCGGTGGTCGCCACGATCGGTCGGCCGAGCGACGGTCAGCACGCCGTCGGAGACCTCGACCTGCATGTCGCGGTCGACCGCCTGCTGGAGCTCGCCCTTGGGGCCATTGACCGTGACGCGGCCGGGGCCGACGTCAACCGTCACCCCTTCCGGGATCGAGACTGGCTTTCTTCCGATTCTGCTCATTGAGAGATGATTCCTTGGAGATTCTCGAGGCGGCGCTACCAGACGTAGGCCACGACCTCGCCGCCGACGCCCTTGGCACGCGCCTCGTGACCGGTCATCACGCCCGAGGACGTCGAGACGATCGCGGTACCCATGCCGCCCATCACGCGCGGCACGGCTGCCGAGGGAACGTAGCGCCGGCGGCCGGGGCGCGAAACCCGCTGCAGGCCCGTGATCACGGGCTGGCCTGAGTCGGTGTAGCGCAGCTTCACCTTGATCACCTCGCCGACCGTCCTCGGCTCGACGCTGAAGCTCTCGATGTAGCCCTGCTCGTCGAGGATCCGGCTGAGCTCGCGCTTGAGCCGCGACGCGGGCACCTCGACCTCGGCGTGCGCCGCGGTGAGCCCGTTTCGAATCCGGGTCAGATAGTCGGAGATCGGGTCGGTCAGCATGCTCTCACCAGCTCGACTTCGTCATACCGGGGACGTTGCCCTCGTGGGCCTGCTCGCGCAGGCAGATCCGGCAGAGGCCGAACTTGCGGTAATAGGCGCGCGGGCGGCCGCAGTTGCGGCAGCGGCTGTTCTTGCGAGTCGAGAACTTCGGCTTGCGGCCCTGCTTGACGATCTGGGAGGTCTTGGCCATCTCAGCTTTCTTCCTGGTCGGCGCCCTCAGGCCGCCCGGCTTGGGCGAACGGCATCCCCAGCTCGAGCAGGAGCTGGAAGGCCTCGAGGTCGGTGGGCGCGGAGGTGGTCATGACGCAGTCGAGACCGCGCACCTGGTCGACCGAGTCGTAGTCGATCTCGGGGAAGATCAGTTGCTCGCGAATGCCGAGCGAGTAATTGCCGCGCCCGTCGAAGGAGCGCGCGCTGAGGCCGCGGAAGTCGCGGATACGGGGGATCGAGATCGAGATCAGGCGGTCGAGGAACTCCCACATCCGCGCCCCGCGAATCGTCACGGCGATCCCGACCGGCATTCCCTCGCGGACCTTGAACGAGGCGACCGACTTGCGGGCGCGGCGGATGTTCGGCCGCTGGCCAGCGATCGTCGCGAGCTGCTCGGTCGCGGCCTCGAGCATCGGCGTCGAGGTCTTCGCCTCGCCAAGGCCCATGTTGAGCGTGACCTTCTCCATCCGCGGGACCTGCATCCGGCTCGAGTAGCCGAAGCGCTCTGTCAGCGACGGCACGATCTCGGCCTCGTAGCGCTCGCGCATGCGCGGCGGCGGGGCCGCCTGCGTGGGCTCTGTAACGGTCGCTGCTTCCATCGTGCTCTTAAGTGTCCTCGCTCGAAAGTCTGTTGGTCTTAGTCGATCGCGTTGCCGGTGCGCTTTGAGAAGCGCTGGCGCTTGCCGCTCTCGCCGGCACGCACCCCGACGCGGGTCGGCTTGTTGTCCTTGGGGTCGAGGAGCATCACGTTGGAGACGTGGATCGGCCCCTCCTGCTCGATGATCCCACCCGAGTCGCCGCGCTGCGTGTCCTTTACCGAGCGCGGACGCGAGTGGCGCTTGACCATGTTCACGCCCTCGACGAAGACGCGCTTCTTGGTCGGCTCGGTTCGGACGACACGGCCCGTGTGGCCCTTGTGCTTGCCCGAGATCACGATAACGGCGTCGTCGCGGCGAATCCGCATCGACTTCGGGCGCGCCTTCACCTGATCCTTGACCTTGGGCATCAGCGAGTCACCGCTACAGCACCTCTGGCGCGAGCGAGACGATGCGCATGAAGTTGCTGTCGCGCAGCTCACGGGCCACCGGCCCGAAGATGCGCGTCCCGCGTGGGTTGCCGCTGTCGTCGATCAGCACGGCGGCGTTCTCGTCGAAGGCGATATAGGTCCCGTCAGCGCGACCGAACTGCTTGCGAGTCCGCACGACGACGGCCTGGACGACCTCGCCCTTGCGCACGCCGGCACGCGGGATCGCCTGCTTGACGGTCGCCGTGATCACGTCGCCGACGCCCGCGTAGCGGCGGTGCGTACCGCCCTTGACCCGGATGCAGAGGATCTCACGGGCACCCGAGTTGTCGGCGACCTTGAGTCGCGACTCCTGCTGGATCATCGGGCCCTCTCCACCACCTCGACCAGGCGCCAGCGCTTGTTGCGCGAGCGCGGCCGTGACTCCACCACGCGGACCGTGTCGCCCTCGCCGGCGTCGTTTCGCTCGTCGTGGGCGTGAAGCGTGTGGCTGCGGCGGACGATCTTCTCGTAGGAGGGATGGCGCCGCACGATCTCGACCTTGACGGTGATCGTCTTGTCGGCCTTGTCGGAGACGACGGTCCCCTGGCGGACCTTCGGCGCGCCCTCGCTCGGCCCGGCCGGCGGGGTGCCCTCGCGAGCCTCACCCTTGGCCGCGCGCTCCTTGGCTCGACGACGCTGGCGCTGAGCGGACTTCGCCTTGCGCTCTTCGACCCGTCGGGCCTGGCGCTCGGTGCCCGAGAGCTCCGGACCCGCGGGCCCCCGCGAGCGCGAGCGCTTGCGCATCCTGCGCTCCTTCGGCG
>JACDBR010000185.1 GCA_013694825.1 Solirubrobacterales bacterium | reverse complement strand
GCCTTGCACCGGGCGGGGTTTACCTGGCCGCCGCGTCGCCGCGACGCCGGTGCGCTCTTACCGCACCATTTCAACCTTGCCTGTGCGCGACTCACGTGAGGCCGCGCCATCGGCGGTGTGTTTTCTGTGGCACTTTCCCGCGGGTTGCCCCGGGTGGGAGTTACCCACCGCCCTGCCCTTCGGTGTCCGGACTTTCCTCGAGAGTCACCTCCCGCGACTGCGTGGTCCGCTCGAGCCGAAGTCTACGGCGATCCGTCGCCGATTCCCAAGCCAAGTCGAGCGCCGCAACCGTCCACCCCCTGCGTGCGCCGCCGGGCGGTTCCGCGGAGCCGCCCGCCCGATACGCCCCCGGACGCTGACCTACTCGAGCCGAGCCCCGCAGCTCGCGCAGCCGCTCGGCGCCGCCGACATCTCACCGCCGCAGACCAGGCACGTCGCCGCGCCGGTTTCCTCGAGCGCGCGCCAAACCGAGCTCGTCCTGCGTGCCAGGGTCTCGGCGCCGCCGCTTCGGCGGCAGTCCTCACCGGGCCGCCGCGTCGGCTGGCGCAACGGCAGCATCCGTTCTCTCGTTGCGGGCATCAGATCCTCCTGAAGACGCCGAATACCTTGCCGAGCAGGCGCAGCTCTCGCACCATGATCGGCTCGAACTCCGGGTTCTCGGGCTGGAGGCGGATCTCGTCCGCCTCGCGGAAGAAGCGCTTGACCGTCGCCTCGTCGTCGATCAGCGCGACGACGATCTCGCCGTCGGCCGCGCTGTCGGCCGGTCGCACGACGACGAAATCGCCGTCGAGGATTCCCGCGTCGCGCATCGAGTCGCCGGTGACGCGGAGGATGTAGTCGCCGTCCTCGCCGCCGATCACGTCCGGGATCTCGAGGTAGTCCTCGATGTTCTCCTCGGCCAGGATCGGAGCGCCCGCCGCCACTCGACCGACAAGCGGCAGGCCCCCCGCCCGGATCGCCTGCTTGGCCTTGCCCAGCAGCAGCTCGATCGCCCGCGGCTTGGTCGGATCGCGGCGCAGCGCGCCGATCCGCTCGAGGTTGGCCAGATGGGCGTGGACGGTCGAGGAGGAGTGCAGGCCGACGGCCTTGCCGATCTCGCGCACGGTCGGCGGATAGCCGTGGCGCGACGCATAGCTGCCGATGAAGTCGAAGATCTCTCGCTGGCGCTTGGTCAGGTCCATTCCCGGCCTTCCCCCGAGCGAGCTCTCGCCGCCCGGATCTCTGGTCTACCAGAACAAGTGTTCGTAGAGTAGACAGCTCGGCGGACGGATGCGCCGCGCGGCGGCACGAAGTCGCCGAGCCTCTAGAATCCGCCGTCCTCCGGGCGCCTGTGGCGGAATTGGTAGACGCGCAAGGTTGAGGGCCTTGTGGGCTTCACGGCCCGTGGAGGTTCGACTCCTCTCAGGCGCACCTCACTCGTTCCCGGCCTCGTGACCGGGCTCACGCGGTTGCGGGCTGCGACGCCCGGCTCAGCCCGGCTCGAGCCGGGTCAGCCAGGCACCGGCCAGCGATGGTGCCTCGCGGATGCTCTCGATTCCCCGCACGGAGCGCTCGAGTCCGGTGATCTCGCCGCCGCCGACCGTCAGGCCGACGAGCAGCGGGTCGCGGCCGAGTCGTCGCGCCTCGGCAGCGGGGAGCTCATCGGCCAGCATGACCTCACCGGCCAGCAGCGAGTCGGCGCGGCCGGCATCGCTCGCGTCCAGCTCGATCTCGATCTGGTCGAATCCGGGGCCGAGATCTCGGCGGGTCCCCCACCACTCGATGTTGCGCGCCAGCAGCAGGCGGTCGAACTCGCGCTCGCGAAGCTCGAACGGGCCGGTTCCGCTGGGCTCGAGCGGAGCGATCGAGCCGTCGTCGCGGATCGCCCGGGGCGAGACGATCCCGAGCTTCGACGAGCCCAGCGCCGCGTCAAAGGACGGGTCGCTCCCGTCCAGGATGAACCGCACCAGCCCCGGCTTCGGTGAGTCGGCGCCCAGCAGCTCCGCGGCGGGTGAGTCTGGCGGGTCCAGCGCCTGCCAACGAGCAGCGTTGGCGAGCACGGCTGCGGCATCGAAGCGCGCGCCGTCCTGGAAGCGCACCCTGCCTCGCAGCCGGATCCGCCAAACGCTCGCGGCAGCGGTCGAGCGGACCGAGGTCGCGAGGCCCGGGGAGCCACCGCGCCCGCCGAACGG
>JACDBR010000171.1 GCA_013694825.1 Solirubrobacterales bacterium | reverse complement strand
CCGCTGCGCAGAACCGCTGGCCCCGCAGTCGATCCCGTTTGCCTCAAGGGTGCGTTGCCTCGTCGCGCTGGGCGCGTGTCGGCGTGGAACCGCTCTCAGGCCGGGATTGTTGGCCGCAGGGCCAGCTGCGGCAGACCTTACTCTTTTGAATCGGCTACCGCGAGCGGCTTTCGCGAGGCGAGCGAGGAGCTGTATCGGCGCGTGGGGCTGGCCGTGTTGACCGCCGTGGCCGTCGTGAGCCAACCCTTCAGGTAGCCCGCCGACGGCTGTCCGTGATCTGGGCCGGCCGCGGCGCCCTCGAGGCTGATCTGCGTGGCGCGTTCGTTGCCGACCACCGTGTCCTCGATATCGCGTGCGGCCAGGGATCGCCGCGACGCTGGTGTGCGAGCGGCTCGGCGGAGGCCGACGGACCAGCGGTCGGCGAACAATGGTTGAGGCGGCCGCGCGGCGCATCGCCGGGCTCACCGATGCCTCCCCGCGCGGCTCGATTCTCCGTTGCGGCATTGGGCACAAACCGCCTCCGCCTCGCGCGGGTAGCCTGACCGTCCTCCAACCGCGGATCGCATTGACCCTCATCGCCGCCATCACGACCCACTCCGTCGCCTCCCCGCTCGAAGCCCCGATGGCGGACTCCGTTCACTACATCGCGGCGCGCACGGCGCTGCTCGTCGAGGTGACGACCGACGACGGGCGGATCGGCATCGGCGAGTCGGCGATCTACGGCGGACCGGCGTCCTCGGTCGAGACGATCATCCACGACGAGCTGGCGCCGCGCCTGCTTGGTCAGCGGGCCGAGCAGCCCGAGCGCCTGTGGCAGGTGCTCACCGGTCGCTCCCATCAGCACGCCGAGGGCATGCTCGCCGCCGCCGTATCCGGCCTCGACATCGCGATCTGGGACCTCCTCGGCCAGGCGGCCGGACTCCCGCTGGGAGCCCTCCTCGGTGGCTACCGCACGGAGGTGCAGGCATACGCGAGCGCCGGCTTCTACGCCGAGGGCAAGGACGCAGGTGCCCTCGCCGACGAGGTTCGCGGCTACATCGATGCCGGCTTCCGCCACGCGAAGGTCAAGGTGGGGCGCACCACCGACACTCCGATGAACCCACTCGAGAACATGGAGCAGCCTCGGTTCGCCACCGTCACGCTGGCCGAGGACCTGGCCCGGCTGCGCGCAGTGCGAGCCGCCGTCGGAGACGACGTGCGCCTGATGGTCGATGCCAACAACGCCTGGACGCGCGCAACCGCGCTCGAGGCCGGGCGCGAGCTCGAGCGGCTCGGAGTCCACTGGTTCGAGGAGCCCGTGCCGACCGAGGACCGGCTGGGCAGTGCCGCGCTCGCGGCCGCCCTGAGCGTGCCGATCGCAGGCTATGAGACCCAGATCGGCCTGGCGGGCTTTCGGGACCTGATCGCCGCTCGAGCGATCGACATCGTGCAGCCCGACGTGATCTGGTCGGGGGGGATCACACCGTGCCGGCGGATCGCCGCGCTGGCGGCGGCGGCGGGCCTGCCCTGCGTCCCGCATGTGTTCTCGACCGCGGTCAGCCTGGCCGCCAACCTGCACTTCATCGCCTCGCTGCCGAACTCCTACCTGGTGGAGCTCGACCGCAATCCGAACGCGCTCCGCACCGAGCTGCTCGACCGCCCAATCGAGCCGGACGCTGGCGGCGTGGTCGGCGTGCCTGACGGGCCGGGGCTCGGGGTCCGCCTCGACCGCGAGACGCTGCGGCGCTATGCGACAGCCGAGCCGCGTACGAGCGAGGGCCGCTAGCGAGAGCCCGCCGCCGCGCGCCTCTACGGCTCCTCGCTCCGCTGCAGGCGGTCGACGAGTTGCTCGGCCGCGCGGTAGCAGAGCGCCCACATCGTCAGCGTCGGGTTCACCCCGTGGCAGGTGGGAAACACTGCCCCGCTGAAGACATAAAGCCCGGGAGTGTCGTGGACGCGCAGGGCAGGATCGACCACCGACCCGCGTGGGTCCTCGCCCATCCGGCAGCCGCCGAGCTCATGGCTGCTCATCACACCTCCGAAGCGGGGCCCGCGCCAGGTCTTGGTCGCCCCCATCTCGCGCAGGATCTCCTCGGCCTTGCCCTCCATGAACTCGGACATCCGATGCTCGTTCTGCTGGAGGTCGTAGGTAATGCGAAGGACGGGCAGCCCGAGGCCGCTACGGTCGCGGTGGCGCGGATCGAGCTCGAGGAAGTTGTCGTCGTAGGGGAGCGCGTCGGGCTGGAGGCGGACCGCGCAGATG
>JACDBR010000099.1 GCA_013694825.1 Solirubrobacterales bacterium | reverse complement strand
CTTCGGGCCCGTCGCCGTCCGCGTGCCCCTCGGTGGAGTCGGCGATCTCCGCGGCGGGCTCCTCGGCTCCGAGCGGTGAGGGGTTGTTCTCGTCGGCGCTTCGCATCGTCTAGCGCCGCTCCTCGTCGACCACCTCGGCGTCGACGACCTCCTCGTCGGACTCCGCGGCGCCGTTGGTGCTGGCGCCGTCGGCGCCGGGCTGATCGGCCGCCTGCTGATAGATCCGCTCGGAGACCTTGTGGAAGGCCGCTTGGACGGCGTCCGTCTTGGCCTTGATCTCAGCCGCATCCGTTGACTCCAGCGAGCCGCGCAGCGCATTCACCGCCTCGTCGATCTCGGCCTTGGAGGCTTCGTCGATCTGCTCGCCCATGTCGGTGACCTGCTTCTCGGCCTGGTAGGCGGCCTGCTCGCCCTGATTACGGGCCTCCGCGAGCTCGCGCTGGCGACGGTCCTCGTCGGCGTGCGACTCGGCGTCCTTGATCATCTGCGCGACCTCAGCATCGTCGAGACCGGACCCGCCCTTGATCTCGATTGTCTGCTCCTTGCTCGTGCCGAGGTCCTTAGCCGAGACGTTCAGCAGCCCGTTGGCATCGATGTCGAAGGTGACCTCGATCTGCGGGATGCCCCGCGGGGCCGGCGGAATGCCCGTCAGCTGGAACTTGCCCAGCGACTTGTTGTAGGCCGCCATCTCACGCTCCCCCTGGAGCACGTGGACCTCGACTGACGCCTGGTTGTCGTCGGCGGTCGAGAAGGTCTCCGACTTGCGGGTCGGGATCGTCGTGTTTCGCTCGATCAGCTTGGTCATCACGCCGCCCTTGGTCTCGATGCCGAGGGTCAGCGGCGTGACGTCGAGCAGCAGCACGTCCTTGACGTCGCCGGCCAGCACGCCGGCCTGGATCGCTGCACCGACCGCTACGACCTCGTCGGGGTTGACCCCCTTATGTGGCTCGGAGCCGGTCAGCTCGCGGACTCGCTCGCCGACCGACGGCATCCTGGTCATCCCGCCGACCATCACCACGTGGTCGATCTTGGCGTCGCCGGCATCTGAGATCGCCTGGCGCACGGGCGCGACGATGCGCTCGAGCAGGTCGGCGGTCAACTCGCCCAGCCTGGCTCGGCTGAGCCGCATCTCGAGGTGCTTCGGGCCGCTGTCGGTTGCGGTGATGAACGCCAGGTTGATCGTCGTCTCCTGCGTGGTGGAGAGCTCGATCTTGGCCTTCTCGGCGGCCTCGTAGAGCCGCTGCAGCGAGTTCTTGTCGGCGGCCAGGTCAACTCCCTGGTCGCGCTTGAACTCGGCCACCATCCAGTCGACGACCTTGGCGTCCCAGTTGTCACCGCCGAGGTGGTTGTCACCGGCGGTCGACTTGACCTCGAAGACGCCGTCGCCGATCTCCAGCACGGAGACGTCGAAGGTGCCTCCACCGAGGTCGAAGACGAGGATCGTCTGGTCGGCCTCCTTGTCGAGCCCGTAGGCCAGCGAGGCGGCGGTCGGCTCGTTGATGATTCGCTTGACGTCGAGTCCAGCGATCTTGCCGGCGTCCTTCGTCGCCTGACGCTGGTCGTCGTTGAAGTAGGCCGGGACGGTGATCACCGCCGAGTCCACCGGCTCGCCGAGCTTGGCCTCGGCATCGACCTTCAGCTTCTGGAGGATCATCGCCGAGATCTCCGGCGGCGAGTACTGCTTGCCGCGTGCGTCGACACGTACGTCGCCGCCCGGGCCGGCGGAGACGCGGTACGGGACCATCGTCTCCTCCTCCTTGACCTCGGACTCCTTACGGCCCATGAAGCGCTTGATCGAGAAGATCGTGTTCTCGGGGTTCATCACCGCCTGGCGCTTGGCCACGGTCCCGACCAGCCGGTCGCCCGACTCGGGGAACGCGACGACCGAAGGGGTCGTCCGGCCGCCCTCGGAGTTCTCGAGCACGCTCGGGTCCCCGCCTTCGAAGACCGCGACGCACGAGTTGGTGGTTCCCAGGTCGATGCCTATCGTCTTGCCCATAAGTTCTGCTCCTCGTTCTCTCAGGTTGGCACGAATGCCAGCGGCCGACGCCCTCACGGCGCTCAAGCGGCAGGGTACAAGAAATCTGAGTGGGACTCTAGCAGATCACTCTCTGGATTCTCGAGCGCCGGGCCACGATTGCGGCAGGCGAACGGGCCTCGGGACCCGCGGTCGACGCGATGCCGCGGCGTGGGCCGCTCAGCCGCCCGACGGGCCGGTGTTCTGTGTCGGGCAGCCACCCTCGAGCGGCGGCTGCGGCGCCGTGGAGGTGTCGACGCTGGGCGCGGCGTCATCGCCGAGCTGACCGGCGTAGGCGGCGACGAAGGAGGAGACGTCCTGGGCCTGCTCGCCCTGCAGGATCCCCTTCGGCATGCGCCCGTTCAGCCCGCACTCGACGGCTTGCAGGACACGCGTGTAGTAGCCGTCGTAGGAATCGCCGAGCGTCGTGGGGTCGACCGGGGCGCTCGGTACCAGCAGCTCGTCGAGATTCGGGCCGACGACCCCGTCGGTGCCTGCCGCCGAAAGCGTGTGGCACGTGCCGCAGTTGGTGGCGAAGAGGTCGCGAGCAGCTTCGTCCTGAGCCGCTACCGCCTGGGTGGCAGGGTCGCCTTCGCCATCCCGGGTGAAGGCGAAGAGGACGACCGCCGCGCATACCACGGCGAAGAGTCCGAAAGTGGCGAAGGGGCGCTGGCTCATCTCAGGTCGTGGGCGGGGCGCCATGGCTCCCGCGGCGCGCCGATATTACCCGGCTGGCCTCGGTTCCCGCCCGCGATACCACGGGCACATCCGCCGCAGCTCGCACTCCTCGCAGCGCGGACGCGGGCGGCACAGCCGGCGCCCGTGACGGATCAGGTTGACGTGGAGCTCGTAGGCGTCGGCGTCGTCGACGACCCGCAGCATCTCGTCGTGGGCCTCGAGCAGCGGCGCCTCCGGGCGAAACAGTCCCAGCCGCGCGCCGACCCGATGGACGTGGGTGTCGACCGGAATCTCGGGGACGTCGAAGGAGAAGATCATCACGCAGGCGGCCGTCTTTCGCCCCACCCCCGGCAGCGCGGTCAGGTAGGCGACGGCCTCACGCGGGTCGGCAGCGGCCAGCCAGCTCAGATCGTCACCGTCCAGCTCGCGTAGCGCACTCTGGATCCTCGGCGCCTTGGTCGGCGCCAGGCCGCCTGGGCGGATCGCGTCCTCGACCTCCTCGACCGGCGCCGCCGCGACCTCCTCCCAGGAGCTGAAGCGGGCACGCAGCAGGGCGTAGGCGCGGTCGCGGTTCGTGTCGCTCG
>JACDBR010000098.1 GCA_013694825.1 Solirubrobacterales bacterium | reverse complement strand
CTGGCCGAGGGCTCGGTCGAGCGCTTCGCGGCGAGCGTCGAGGCGGAGGCACGCAGCGCGGCACCGGCGCGAGATGAGCGCATCGGCGTGAGATGAGTGGGGGTGGGGACCAGGAGGGCCATGCACGGCCGGAGCTCGAGTTGGGCACCGGGCTGCCGGCCGAGCTCCGGGACTATCCGGTAGGGGCCGACGTCGGCCACCAGGCCTCCTACAGCCGCTTCATGCCGCTGGTCAAGTGGCTGCTCGCCTTCCCTCACTACCTCGTCTTGTTCGTTCTCGGGTTAGCGGCCGCCCTAGCGCTTGTCGTCGCCTTCTTCTCGGTGCTGCTGACGCGCCACTATCCGCGTCCCTGCTTCGACCTGATCCTCGGCACCTACCGCTCCGGCTGGCGGGTCGGCGCCTACGTCTACCTGCTCGTCGATCCCTACCCGCCGTTCACGCTCGGCGACGATCCGTCCTATCCGGCGCGCCTTGAGATCGCCTACCCCGAGGGAGGGGTCGATCGCTGGAGGGCGCCGTTCGCTTGGCTGCTCGCGATTCCCTACCTGCTGGTCACCGGCGTCCTGATCAACCTCACCGGCCTTCTGACCTTTTTCGCCTTCTTCACGATCCTGTTCACGGAGCGCTATCCGAAGGGGATGTTCGAGCTCGCGCTGGTCCCGCTGCGCTGGCAACTCCGCGGCACCGCGTACGCCCACTTCATGGTCACGCGCTACCCGCCGATCGTCTGGGGCTAGCGAAGCGGTTCCAGGGCGACTGACCGTGCCTAGTCGTCGATCGGCTGGGCGCGGCTCGACGGATCGTCGTCGACCATCTGCCCGTCACGGCCGACGTAGCCGCCTTTGCCGCCGACCACGACCAGGACCGCCTCCTGCTCGCTGGTGTTGCGAAGCCGGCGATGGGTCGAAGCGGAGACCCGAGCGAGTCCGCCCGGCCCCAGCTCGTGAACGCTGCCGTCGCCGAACTCGATCTCGATCTCGCCCGAATGGACGAAGTAGAGCTCTTCCTGCTCGTCGTGGTAGTGCAGGTTCGTCTCGTAGCGGCCGGGCAGCACGATCGCGTTGACGCCGAAGGCCTCGACTCCGAGGTCGCGCCGGATCTTTCGAAACCCCGGTCCCTCACCCAGCTCCCCAAGCTGCGCGACCGCGTAACCCTCTCCGCTCCTCGGCTCAGCCACGGCGGCAGCATATGCCGCCGCGCGTCGAGAGCGGGCTCCGCGGCGATGGTTAACCTGGGTCGCTTCCTGTCTCGCCAAGGAGCACGATGCCCGCGCAGCCCAACCTCTTCCAAAAGCAGTACCTGCTGACAGCCGGCCCGACGCCGCTGCCGCCCGCGGTCTCGCAGGTGATGGCCGAGCCGATCCTCTACCACCGCGCCCCCGCCTTCATCGAGGTCTATTCGCGCGTGCTCGAGCGGCTGCCCCGTGTCTTCCAGAGCGCCAACCAGGTGCTCTGCTTTACCGCTTCGGGGACCGGGGCGATGGAGTCGGCCGTCTCCAACCTGGTCCGCCCGGGCCAAGCTGCCGTGGTCGCCTCCTGCGGCAAGTTCGGCGAGCGCTGGGCCGAGCTCTGCGACGCCTTCGGCGCCGACACGACCCACCTCGCCTTCGAGTGGGGCGAGAAGGTCGACCCGGCCCGTCTAGATGCCGCCATGGGCGAGATCACGACGCCTCCGAGAGCCGTCTTCACCACCCAGTCAGAGACCTCGACCGGCGTCCTCAACGACGTCCGGGCTCTGAACGAGGTCGCGCGAAGGCACGGGGCGATCCTCGTCGTCGACGCGATCTCAAGTCTCGGCGCCGCCGACCTGCCACAGGACGAGTGGGGGATCGACGTCGTCGTCTCTGGCTCCCAGAAGTCCCTGATGTGCCCGCCCGGGCTTGGCTTCGCCTCGGTCTCCGAGCGCGCTCTCGAGCTCGCCGCCACGGACCGCTCGGGCCGTTACTACCTCGACTGGGCGAAGGCGGCGAAGGGGCAGGCCGAGGAGCCGCCGAACTCCGCCTTCACCCCCGCAGTGACACTCTTCCGAGCGCTCGACGTCGCGCTCGAGATGATCCTCGGCGAAGGGCTCGATGGCGTCTTCGCCCGCCACGCGCTGCTCGCTCGCGCCGCCCGCGCCGGGATCGAGGCGGCCGGGCTCGAGCGCTTCGGCCCCGACGACGATGACGCCAACGTCGTCACCGCCGCTCGTCTGCCCAACGAGCTCGACGGCGCCAAGGTCCCGACGCTGATGCGCGAGCGCTACGGCGTCACGATCGCCGGCGGCCAGGGACGCCTGAAGGGCAAGATCGCCCGGATCGCCCATTGCGGCTACTTCGGAGCCTTCGACATCGTGGTTGCGCTGAGCGCGCTCGAGATGGCCCTCGCCGATCTCGGCCACGAGCTCGAGCGCGGCGCCGCGGTCGGAGCCGCACAGCGGGTCTTCGCCGAAGCCGGCGTCAACCCCGTCGCGCTCGCCTGATGGCAGAGCGCGCCCGGGTCCTCGTCAAGGAGAAGATCGCCGCCACGGGGGTCGAGTTGCTGCGCGAGGACTTCGACGTCGAGCTCGGCACCGACTGGGAG
>JACDBR010000053.1 GCA_013694825.1 Solirubrobacterales bacterium | reverse complement strand
ACCCTAGCCTGGCGTCTCACAGCAGCGACTCGAGCCCGACCGTCAGCGGCTCCGGAAGGTCGCCGACCCGGTGACAGGCGAGGAGGACGCCCGGCATGAACGAGCTGCGGTCGATCGAGTCGTGCCGAAGGCTCAGGGTCTGCCCCTCGCCGCCGAAGATGACCTCCTGGTGGGCGACCAGGCCGGGCAGGCGGACCGAGTGAATGGGCCGGTGGACGTGACCGCCGGCGGCGTCGATCAGCTCGGCCGTCCGGGCGGCCGTGCCGGACGGTGCGTCGAGCTTGCGATCGTGGTGGGGCTCGACGATCTCGCACTCGGGCATGTGCGGAGCGACCTGCCGCGCCACGACCATCATCAGCACGGCGCCGATCGCGAAGTTAGGCGCCGCGAAGGCGTTGGCGTCTCCCCCACTCCGGCGCGCACCCTCGGCTGCGCGCCGCAGCTCCGCCAGCTCGAAGCCGGTCGTACCGACCACGAAGTGGGTGCCCGCCGAGAGCGCCTCGCCGGCGTTCGGGAGCGCCGACTCCGGGGTCGAGAAGTCGACCACGACGTCGGGCTGGCCTTGCGATAGCGCCTCGCTGAGCGAGACGCCGAGCGCTGGGTCGGCGCGCCCGGCGAGCACCATGTCCTCGGCGCCGTCGACCGCCCGGCAGACGGCTTGGCCCATGCGCCCCTCAGAGCCCGAGGCGACGACCCGGATCACGGCGTCACCCACGTCAGGCTGCGAGCGCGGGCTCGACCTGCTCGACCGCTGCCCGGAAGCACGACTCGTCGGCTCCGATGCACGCTGCCGAGAGCCGCGCCGGATCGTAGATCTCCCGCGCCAGCGTGGCTACGTCGTCGAGCGTGACCGACTCGGTGCGCGCGATCAGCTCGTCGAGCGAGAGAACCGGCAGATCGAACAGGACGCTGCGGGCCAACCGCGACATTCGCGAGCCGGTCGACTCGAGGCTCAGGACCATCCGCCCCTTGATGTGCTCCTTCGCGCGGTGAAGCTCGGCCTCGGTGACGCCCTCGGCGCCCAGCGAGCGCAGCTCGCGGCCGATGATCTCGCAGGCTTCCCGAACGTTGTCGGGCCGGGTGCCGACGTACATCGCGACGACGCCCTGATCGACGAACTGCTCGCTGTATGAGCCAACCGAGTAGGCGAGCCCGCGCTTCTCGCGCACCTCGCGGAACAAACGCGAGGACACCGAGCCGCCGAACACGGTGTCGAGCACGGCGAGCGCGAAGCGGCGATCGTCGCCGTGCGAGATGCCTGGGCCGCCGAAGCAGATGTGGAACTGCTCGGTGTCCTTCGAGTAGAAGCGAAACCGAGCCGGCTCGGCGGTGCCCCTGGGCTGCACCTGACGTGCGCCGTTGGAGGCTGCCGGGTCGAGCAGACGCTCGGCCAGCTCGACGATTCGCGCGTGCTCGACGTTGCCCGCAGCCGAGACGACAAGGTTGCCGGCGCTGTAGCGACTGCGGTGGTAGTCGGCGATCTCGGCGATCGGCACCGAGGCGATCACGTCGGAGGAGCCCAGGACGCGGCGGCCGAGCGGATGCTCGCCGTGGATCGCCTCGGCGAGCACGTCGTGGACGCGATCCTGCGGCTCGTCCTCGTACATCGCGATCTCCTCGAGCACTACCGCGCGCTCCGAGTCGATCTCCCCGGCAGGGAACGAGGGCGCCAGGAGCATCTCGGCCATCAGCTCGAACGCCTCCTCGGTGTGCTCGTCGAGCAGGCGCGCGTACAGGTGAGTGGATTCCTTGCTCGTCGCGGCGTTCGAGGCGGCGCCCATGGCGTCGAAGAGCTCGGAGATCTCGATCGCCGAGTGGTTCTTCGTGCCCTTGAACAGGAGGTGCTCGAGGAAGTGGGAGATCCCGGCCTGCGCGAGGTCCTCGTCGCGCGAGCCGGTCCGGACCCACATCCCCAGGGCCACAGAGCGGACGCCCGGAACGGTCTCGGTGACGACGCGCAGGCCGCCACCGAGCTCGCTCAGCTCAACCTGCTCGGGAAGGCTCAACGCCGCCCGTTGGAGCGGCGCCCGCCACGCCGGTCACGGTCGCCGCCGAGGCGCTCCCGGTTGCGTGCGCCGCCACCACCGGCGGCGGCACCTCCGGTACCGGAGGAGGCGATCTCCTCCGGCGTCTTGCCGGCGATCGCCGGGTCGTCGGAGAGCCGCAGGCCGATCCGGCCGCGCTCGCGGTCGACCTCGGCCACGGTGACGTCGAGCTCGTCGCCTGAGCTCAGCACGGACTCCACGGTCTCGACCCGCTCGCCGGGCTTGACGTTGGAGATGTGCAGCAGGCCGTCGGTGCCCTTGGTCAGCTCGATGAAGGCGCCGAAGGTCGTGGTCTTGACCACCTTGCCCTTGAAGCGATCGCCGATCTCGGCTTCCTTGGTCATCGAGTTGATCCGCGCGATAGCGTCCTTGACCTGCGCTCCGGTTGGGGCGTAGACGCGGACGACGCCGTCGTCGTCGATGTCGATCTCGGCCTCGAACTCCTCCTGCATGCCGCGGATCGTCTCGCCGCCCTTGCCGATCACGGCCCCGATCTTCTCGGGGTCGATCTTGATCGACTCGATCCGTGGAGCGAAGTCAGAGAGCTCCTCGCGCGGGGACTCGATCGCCTCGGCCATCTTGCCGAGGATGTAGAGCCGGCCCTGGCGGGCCTGCTCGAGCGCATCACGCAGGATCTCGAACGTGACCCCGGTGATCTTGATGTCCATCTGCAGGGCCGTGATGCCCTCGGCGCTGCCGGCGACCTTGAAGTCCATGTCGCCGAGGTGATCCTCGACGCCGGCGATGTCGGTCAGGACGATGACGTGCTCGTCCTCCTTGATCAGGCCCATCGCGACGCCGGCGACCGGGGCCGCGACCGGAACGCCCGCGGCCTGGAGCGCCATCGATGAGGCGCAGACCGAGCCCATCGAGGACGAGCCGTTGGACTCCAGCGTGTCGGAGACGACCCTGATCACGTAGGGGAAGTCCTCCTCGCCGGGGATCGTCGGCTGGAGCGCCCGCTCGGCGAGCGCCCCGTGGCCGATGTCACGGCGCTTGGGGCCGCGCATGAACCCTGCCTCCCCGACCGAGAAGGGCGGGAAGTTGTAGTGATGCCAGAAGCGCTTGGTCGTATCGAGGCCGAGGTTGTCGACCTTCATGTCCATCCGCGTGGTGCCGAGCGTCGCACTCGAGAGGATCTGGGTCTCGCCTCGGGTGAACAGCGCCGACCCGTGGACGCGCGGGGCGATGTCGACCTCGCATTGAATCGGACGGATCTCGTCCTGGGCGCGGCCGTCTGGGCGCTTCTTGTCGACCGCGATGCGGCGCCGGATCGTCTCCTTCTCGAGCTTGTCGAAGGCCCGAGTGACCTCGCCGACGAGCTCGGGATCGCCATCGCCGTCGACCGGCACCGGGGCATGCTCGACGAGCGCCCCCGCCGCGACCTCGGCGATCGCCTCCTGGCGAGCGAGCTTCTCGGGGATCTGGGTGGCCTCGTCGAGCTTTGCGCCGTGCGAGCCACGGATCCGCTCGGCGAGCTCGGCGTCGACCTTCGGCGCCTCGACCGTCAGCTTCTCCTTGCCGGCGATGTCTCGTAGCTCCTGCATCGCCGCGACGAGCTTCTTGATCTCACCATGGGCGATGTCGAGCGCGTCGAGCACCTCGGCCTCGGTGACGCCCTCGGCGCCGCATTCGACCATCAGGATCGCCTCGTCGGTGCCGGAGACGATCAGGTCCATCTCGAGCGCGTCGAAGCTCTCCTCGTCGGGGTTGACGACGAAGTCGCCGTTGAGCTTGCCGACCCGCACCGCACCGACGTGCTTGGCCACGGGGACCGGCGAGATCGCCAGCGCGGCGGAAGCGCCGTTCATCGCCAGGATGTCGTAGGGCTGGACGTTGTCGACCGACAGCGGCTGGGCGACGATCTGGGTCTCGTAGTGCCAGCCCTTGGGGAAGAGGGGACGGATCGGGCGGTCGATCATGCGAGCGGTCAGCGTCGCCTTCTCGCCCGAGCGCGCCTCGCGGCGGAAGAAGGAGCCGGGGATCTTGCCGGCCGCGTAATGCTTCTCCTCGACGTCGACTGTGAGTGGGAGGAAGTCGACGTCGCGCAGATTGCCGACCGTCGCGGTGCTGAGGACCATCGTGTCGCCGCTCCTGACGACTACGGCGCCGCCGGCCTGGCGGGCTAGCTTGCCGGTCTCGAACGAGATCTCCCGGCCGCCGATCTCCGCGCTGACGCGGCTCACTTCGAACATGCTCATACGGTCACTTTTCCTTCCGGGCGCCCGGTTGGCGCCCGATCGCTTCGAACTTCCGTTCTTGGGTCGCGGGCGATCTTACCGAGGTCCCGCCGAGCGGCCGGCGGCTCTGGCTTGTGCGCCGAGGCGCTCGGCGCAGGCCAGCACGAGCTCGTCGTAGACCAGCTCGCCGGCGCCCAGGGCGGCCGGCACGGCCGCGATCCCGCCGCGAATTCCGGCGGCGAAGTCAGCCCGCACCCGGGCTTTGGCCTGCTCGCTCCGGCGGTCGAATTCGAAGCGGCCGAGCTCCAGCCCGAGCGTCGCGGCTCGCGCCCAGAGGTGCGGATCGTCCTGGCGGCCGTGGTCCTCGCAGATCAGGTCGACCATCGCGAAGAACGCCCCCTGGAGGCCGGCCGCCTCGGCTGCGGAGTGAAGGGCGGGCGCACGCGGATGCTTGCTGGCGATAGGAAAGTGGCGCAGGCACAGCTCCAGCCCCTCGACCCCCCGCAGATCGAGCCAGCACGCAGCGCAATCGGGACAGCCGAGGTCGAGGTAGACGATCAGCGGCTCGCCCGATCCGCGCACGTGGTCTCCGGCGCCGATCGCGGGCAGCGCGGTGCTGGTCAGACGTTCACCCGAGCTCGCCTCCACGCGCAGGCCCGGCTAGCGCTCGAGCGCGTCGAAGATCAGGTTGGCGCCTGGGATCTCGAGCGGGGTCGGAGCCTCGTAGACCCACTCCACCACCCCCTGCTCGTCGATCAGTACGAGCGAGCGGTTGGGGTGCCCGCGCTCCTCGATGTAGGCGCCGTAGGCACGGCTGACCTCACCCTTGGGGTGGAAGTCGGAGAGCAGAGGGATCTCGACCCCGAGCTGGGCCTGGAAGGCCTTGTGCGACCAATGGTTGTCGACGGTGATCCCGAGCACCGTCGCGCCCTTGCGCTCGAGCTCCGGCATCACCTCCTGGTAGATCGAGAGCTGGTCCGTGCAGACGGGGCTGAAGTCGTTCGGGTAGAAGACCAGCAACACCCGGCGGCGGCGCAGCGAGTCGAGCGAGAAGGCCTCGCCGTCCTGATCGGGCAGCGTGAAGTGCGGGGCCTCGGTCCCGACCTCGATCATCTCGCGGCCCGACTAGCGGCGCAGGCCGAGCTCGGCCACCACGGTGCGGTAGCGGTCGAGGTCGGAGTTCTGCAGATAGCGCAGCAGTCGCCGGCGCTTGCCGACCAGCATCAAAAGGCCACGCCGTGAGTGATGGTCCTTGCCGTGGGTGCGCAGGTGGTCGGTCAGCTCGTTGATGCGCTCGGTCATCAACGCGACCTGGACCTCGGCCGAGCCGGTGTCGCCGTCGGAGCGGCCGAATCGGCCGATCAGCTCTTGCTTTCTTTCCTTCGTCAGGCTCATCGAAAAGCTCCGTCAGGGCCCGGAGGGGGCGTCGAGGGCGGTAGGAAGCTAGCACAGAGATCGCGGGCTTCCTCGACGTCGGCAGCCATCTGGCCGATCAGGGCATCGGCGTCCGCGAAGCGCCGCTCCCCTCGCAGGCGCTCGATGAAGGCCAACCTCAGGCGGCGCCCGTACAGGTCCTCATCGCGATCGATCAGGTGCGCCTCAACGAGCAGCTCGCGGCCCGTCTCGAAGGTCGGCCGGACCCCGATCGAGACCGCCGCCGGGTGGCCGTCGGCGAACGCGGCATAGACCCCGTGACCGGGCACGGCGAGCGAGTCGTCGGGGATCAGGTTCGCGGTCGGGTAGCCGAGCGTGCGCCCGCGCCTGTCGCCCCCCACGACCGTCCCCTCCAGCAGGAACGGCGCCCCGAGGCAGCGCATCGCTCCGGCCACGTCGCCGGCGGCGATCTGGGCCCGGATCCGAGTCGAGGAAACCGTCTCGCCGTCGACCTCGATCAGCGGCACCACCCGGGTCTCGAACTCGGGTCGGGCACCCAGCATCTCGGGGTTGCCGCGCGCCTTCGCGCCGAAGGCGAAGTTCTCGCCGACCGAGACGTGCTCGGCGCCCAGCCGCTCGACCAGGATCCGGCCGCAGAAGTCCTCGGCGCTGATCGCGCGGAACTTGGCGTCGAAGCCGATCACGACGAGCTCGTCGACCCCCAGTCCGTCGATCACGTCGCGCTTGACCTCGAACGGCATGATCATCCGTGGCGCGACCTCGGGATGGATCACCTGGAGCGGGTGCGGCTCGAACGTCAAGACCGTGTCCGCGCCTTCGATCACCTGGCGGTGACCGACGTGGACGCCGTCGAAGGTGCCGATCGCGATCCTGCGGGGGCGCTGCTCGGCATCGGCAAGAGGAGTGACCTTGATGCTCATCGACGGCGAACTCTCGCAGCCGGGGACGCGTGGGCGCTCACCCGCTCGAGCGCCTCGGCGATCGGAATGACGTGATCGGAGTCGGCCTCGGCGACATCGAACGGACCGATCCGGGTTCGGCGCAGCGCCAGGCAGTAGGCGTCGCCTAGTCCGCTGATCAGGCTGCGCACGTAGGTGCCCGACGAGCATTCGATCTCGAACTCAGCCTGATCGCCGGGCGGATCGGTCTCGCGGCCGCGGAGCTCGAAGCGGTGAACGTCGACGAGTCGGGGCGGCATGGACACGGTCTCGCCCGCCCGCGCCCGCTTGTAGGCCCTCCTGCCGCCGACCTTGATCGCCGAGTAGGCCGGCGGGATCTGCTCGATCCGGCCGGTCGGCAGCTCTAGCGGCTCGGCGGGCATCCGCCCTGTCTCGATGATCTCGCCGGTCGGGTCGCCGGTGCTGGAGCGTGCTCCCAGGTGGGCGCGGGCGAGATAGGTCTTCTCGAGCTCCACGAAGCGGGCCTGCTCGCGCGTCGCCTCGCGACGCAGCAGCACGATCAGCAGTCCGGTCGCGAACGGGTCGAGGGTGCCGGCGTGCCCGGCCTTGACACCGCCGTGGCGGCGCCGGGCGGCGCTCACCGCCGCGTGCGAGGAGATTCCCTCGGGCTTGTCGAGCAATACGACACCGGCCTCGGGCCCCGGCGCCGTGGGCTCGGAGGCGCCCATCGGCGCGGTGACTAGGCCTCCGGAGGCGCCGCTCCGTTGCCATTCGACCCGGTCGAGGAGTCGAGCTGGCGGCGCAGGTCGGTGACGAGCTCCGAGATCGTCAGGTCGGTGCCGAAGCCCGCCGCGCGAGCATGCCCGCCGCCGCCGTGCGCGCGGGCGATGATCGAGACGTCGACCGCTCCATCGGACGAGCGCAGGCTGACCTTGCGAGCCGAGCGCCCGCCCTCGGCCTTGTCGCGGACGAAGGCGGCGACGCGGGTTCCCTCGATCGAGCGCAGGTGGTCGATGATCCCCTCGGTCAGGTCCTCGGAGGCGCCCGTGGCCAGGTAGTCCTCCTCGGTCACGTATGCGACCGATAGGCGGCCGTCGTCGAAGCGCTCGACCTTCGAGAGGGCCCGAGCCAGCAGCCGCAGCTTCTCGGGCGGCACGCGCTCGTAGAGCCGACGGTAGATGTCGGAGACGTCGACCCCGACCTCGATCAGCTCGGCCGCCATCCGGTGAGCCTCGATGTCGGTGTTCTCATACATGAACTTGCCGGTGTCGGTGACCAGGCCGACGTAGAGCGCCCCGGCGGCCCGCGGGGTCAGCGGCACCTCGAGTCGCTTGGCGAGCTCCCAGACGATCTGGGCGGTGCACGAGGCCTCGACGTCGACCAGGTTGACGTCACCGAACAGGGTGTTGTCGTGGTGATGGTCGAGGTTCAGCCGCCGCGCCTCCGGGCGCTGAAGGAACTCGACGGGCATGCGGTCGATGTTGCCGCAGTCGAGGAAGATCAGGGTGCGGTCGAGGACGTCGGCGGGCGGGTCGAAGAAGATGTCCGTCAGCGGCAGGAAGCGGTATTCGACCGGCAGCGGGAACTCCTTGGCCGGGAGGAACATGACCGAGTCCTTGCCGAGCTGGCCGAGCAGCTCATGCAGGCCCAGCATCGAGCCGAGCGCATCGCCGTCCGGACCCTCATGGGTCGTCAGCAGGAAGCGATCCGCCTGACGGATCTCCGCTGCGATCGCTTCGAGGGCCTGCTCGGTTCGCATCGGGGCGCTCTTCGCCTCCGAGCTCATCCGTCCTCCTCGAGCAGGCGCGCCAGGCGGACGCCGCGCTCCGGGGCCTCGTCGTAGTGAAAGCTCAGCGTCGGCGTTCGCTTCAGCGTCATCTCGCGACCGATCGCCGCCTGCAGGATGCCGTGGGAGGAGCCCAGCGCGGCCAGGCTGGCCTCGCGCTCAGCCTCGTCGCCCAGCACGCTGACCCAGACCTTCGCCGAACGCAAGTCGGGGCTCGTATCGACGCCGGTCACGGTCACCCAGCCGATCCGCGGGTCCTCGAGGTCGCGGGCGATCGCCTCGGCGACGACCTCCCTGACGATCTCATTGACACGGCGCATGCGCTCGGTCATCGACAGGCCTGCTCAGGCGAGGGTCTTCTCGACCTGGCGAGTTTCGAAGGCCTCGATCACGTCGCCCACCTTGACGTCTTGGTAGCCGTCGAGCACGATGCCGCAGTCCTGGCCCTCGGTGACCTCGCGGACGTCGTCCTTGAAGCGCCGCAGCGAGCCCAGCCGGCCGGTCCAGATCACGGTGCCCTCGCGCAGCAGCCGCACGTCGGCCTCGCGGGTGACGCGGCCATCGCTGACCCGTGAGCCTGCGATCGTGCCGATCCGTGAGGCGCGGAAGAGCTCCAGCACCTCGGCCTGGCCGAGCGTGTCCTCGACCTCCTCGGGATCGAGCATCCCCTCCATCGCCGCTCGCAGCTCCTCGGTCACCTTATAGATCACCGAGTAGGTGCGGATCTCGACGCCCTCGGCCTCGGCGACGCGCCGAGCCTCGGCGAGCGGCCTGACGTTGAAGCCGATGATCACCGCGTCCGAGGCCGAGGCGAGCATCACGTCGGACTCGTTGACGCCTCCCGCCGCGGCGTGGATCACGTCGATCACGACCTCGGTCTGCGGCACCTTGGCGAGCTCGTCCTGGAGCGCCTCCAGCGAGCCCGAGACGTCGGACTTCAAGACGATGTTGAGCTCCTTCATCTCGCCCTTGCGAGCGCGGGCGAAGACCTCGTCGAGGGTCACGGTACGGGCCTGGCGGCGAGCGAGCTGCTCGGCGCGCATCCGAGTCTCGCGCTGCTGGGCCATGTTGCGAGCCCGGCGCTCGGTTTCGACCACCTCGATTCGCTGGCCGGCCTCGCATACGCCGTCGATTCCCAGCACCTCGACCGGATCGCCGGGGCGAGCCTCGGTCAGCCGCGTCCCGGTGAAGTCTCCCATCGCCTTGACCTTGCCCCACTGATCGCCGGCGACGACCGCATCGCCGATCCGGAGCGTGCCGCGCTGGACGAGGATCGTCGCCACCGGGCCGCGGCCCGGATCGAGATGCGACTCGATCACAGCTCCCGAGGCGGGCGCGTCGGGATTGGCCTGGAGCTCCTCGACCTCGGCGGTCAGCAGGATCATCTCGAGCAGGTTGTCGAGGCCTTCATGGGTTTTGGCCGAAACGTCGGCGAAGATCGTGTCGCCTCCCCAGTCCTCGGGAGTGAGCCCCCGCTCGGCGAGCTCGCCTCGGACGCGATTCGGGTCGGCCTCGGGACGGTCGATCTTGTTGACGGCGACCAGCATCGGCACCTCGGCTGCCTTGGCGTGATCGATCGCCTCCACGGTCTGCGGCATCACCCCGTCGTCGGCGGCGACAACGACGACCACGATGTCGGTGACGTCGGCACCGCGGGCGCGCATCGCGGTGAAGGCGGCGTGGCCGGGGGTATCGATGAAGGAGATCGTCGTGTCGTTGTGGTGCACCTGGTAGGCGCCGATGTGCTGGGTGATCCCGCCGGCCTCGCCGGCGACCACCTCGGTCGAGCGGATCGCGTCCAGCAGCGAGGTCTTGCCGTGGTCGACGTGGCCCATGATCGTTACCACCGGAGGCCGCGGGCGAAGCTCCTCGGCTGTGTCGTCAAAGCCTTCGGCGACGGGCGCGTCAGCGCTGGCGGAGACGATCTCGACCTTGCGGTCGAGCTCGTCGGCGAGCACCGTCACGGTCTCGTCGGGGAGCGTCTGGGTGAGCGTTGCCATCTCCCCCATCCCCATCAGCTTCTTGATGATCTCGGCCGGGGCGACGCCGAACGTCTCGGCGACCTCGCGCACGGTAGCCCCGGACCGAACTTCGAGGATCTCCGGCTCGCGCTCGACTACGACCTTCTCCTCCGGCTCCTCGAGCAGCGGCCGGCGCCTGCGTCCCCCGCGGCGACGGGGCGGACGCTGCGGG
>JACDBR010000028.1 GCA_013694825.1 Solirubrobacterales bacterium | reverse complement strand
GGCGGCTTCGCGTCGCCATGGGCCGGCTACGTTGCAAGTGCGCAGCCGACTCGCGGTGGGCTTTCGGTCACAAAGCCGTCGCCTCAAGCGAAGGGCCAAGCGCCAACATATCTCTCCTCCCTGTACCCCGAGACGCCCCGCCAAGTGCGGGGCTTCTCGTGCTGGCCTACGCCGTGGCGCCGACCTCCGCGACCTCGTGCTTGCCCTCGGCGAACTCCTCGACGATCTTGTCGCAGAACGCCGGCAGGTCGTCGGGGTTGCGACTCGACACGAGACCGTGATCGGTCACGACCTCCTGGTCGACGACCTCGGCGCCGGCGTTGCGCAGGTCCGTACGGATGCTGGGGAAGCAGGTCAGCGTCCGCCCCTCGGCGACCCCGGCGTCGATCAACGTCCAGGGGCCGTGACAGATCACTCCGGCGGGCTTGCCGGTGGCAAAGAAGTCGCGGACGAAGGTCGTCGCGTCCTTGTCGAGCCGCAGCTTGTCGGGGTTGACGACGCCGCCGGGCAGGATCAGGCCGTCGTAGTCGCCGACCGAGGCGTCGCCGACCAGCTTGTCGACCTCGAAGGTGTCGCCCGGGTTGATGTCTTGGTTCATCGCCTGGATCTCACCGTCGGAGATCGACAGCAGCTCGACCTCCGCGCCCGCGCCGCTCACCGCTTCGCGAGGCTGCTCCAGCTCGACCTGCTCGACGCCATCAGCGGCGAGGATCGCGATCTTCTTACCGTCCAGCTCGTCAGCCACTTCGGCCTCCTCTTTCACAAGTTTGCTAGGTCGGTAGACGGGTTTCCGCCAGGCGCGGCGGGAAACCGAGAATCGCCCTAGATCCCGCCGATCTCCTTGAGCGGCCAGTAGGTGAAGAAGGCCTTGCCGATGATCCAGTCCTCGGGGACCGGGCCCCAGAAGCGGCTGTCGTCGCTCTCGCCGCGGTTGTCACCCATCATGAAGAAGTGGTCCGCCGGGATCGTGATCTCGCGCGGCAGGTCGCAGCCCTGGGCGTTGCCGCAGGGCTTGATGTAGGGCTCGTCGACGACCAGCTCGCCGTTGAGGACGGGATGCCCGTTCTCGATGCTGAGCCGGTCGCCAGGCCCGGCGACGATGCGCTTGACGAAGCTTTGGTCGGCCGGCTCGTCACCGCCGCTGGGGCAAGCCTGCCTGACGCCCTTCTCCACCGCGCACTGGGACTCGCGCTCGGCCCCGATCGGCGGCGTGAACACCGCGACGTCGCCGATCTGTGGGCTGCCGAGCCTGTAGGAGAGCCGGTTGACGAGGATCTTCTGCTCTGGGACGAGGGTCGGCTCCATCGACCTCGAGGGGATTCGGAACGGCTTGACGAGCAGGGCCTGGACGCCGAAGGCCAGGCCGGCGGCGAGGACGACGATGATCAGAAGCTCGCCGACCGCCGAGCGTCGGCCTCGCTTTAATGCGCCGCTGAGGCGGGCGCGCACGGAGGGCTGGGTGTCGGAAGCTGGCATCTGGAGCGCTTGAAGATCGCGCCTGCGGGCAAACGGAGGCTAAACCGCCTTCGCCGTGGCGGGCTCCCGGGGAGGCCGCGAGCGCGCCGGCCAGCCCGATCTCTCGCGCCGACCCCGGGTGGGCGCGACCGAGCACCCCGTTCACAGACTTGCGCCGTCTGCCGATAACGTCTTCGATGGACGTCGATCTTCCTCGCCGCAGCCTGCTCAGACGCGAAGCGAACGGGCGTCGCGGTGGCCGCGCGGGCGCCGGCATGCGAGAGCAATGGGAGCACGAGGCCCTGTTGCGAGTCGCCACCGCTGCCTCGGGAGCCAGCAGCCTCGACGACGTGATCGAGGAGACCTCGGAGGAGGCACGGCGGGCGGTCGGGGCGGCCTCGCTCTCGGTCAGCCGCTTCGAGAAGAGAGATCGTCAGCTCCACACGCTGATCAACGTCGGCGAGCTGGGGCCGGGCGAGCAGCGCCATCCCGTCGACGAGGCCTACTCCGCCGACGACTACCCGCTCGTCGCCGCGATGTTGGAAACCGCGTGCCCTTACTTCAACACCCTCGACGACCCCTACTGCGACCCGATGGCCAGGCAGCTTCTCGAGCAATTCGGGAAGGGCTCGGACCTCGGAGTCCCGGTCAGGGTCGAGGGCAGCACCTGGGGCGAGATCTGGGCCACGAAGGCCGTCAACGAGGCGCCCTTCAGCGCCGAGGACGTCGCCTTCCTCGAGGCGATCGCCGGCCAGTACGCCACCGTGATCGCGCGCGCCGAGCTGTTCTCCACCGTCTCGCGCCTGGCATACGAGGACCCGCTGACGGGATTGCCGAATCGCCGTGCTCTCGATGAGCGCCTTGGCCGCGCGATCGCTCGTGCGAGGGTCAAGCACGACCCGCTCTCCCTGCTGCTGTGCGATCTCGACGGCCTCAAGGGGATCAATGACGTGCGCGGACACCACGCCGGCGACGAAGCCCTGCGCGCGGCAGCCGATGCGCTGGTCGCCTCAACCGCCTTCACGCCGGGCTCCTTCGTCGCGCGGCTCGCCGGCGACGAGTTCTGCGTCGTGCTCGAGGGCATCGAGCTCGCCGATGCCGTCGCCACCGGAGCGGCCGCGATCGAGACGTTGGCCGCACCCGGCGACCCTGGCCTATCGCTCTCTTGCGGCGCCGCCGCCATCGATGCGGGGATGTCCAGCGCCGGCGACCTGCTGCGAGGCGCCGACACCGCCCTCTACGTGGCCAAGCGCCGAGGCGGCGGCCGCGTCTGCAGCGTCGCCGAGGAACGCGGTGAGCCGAGCCCTAGGAGGCCCGTGGGAACGTCGGTCGGAGCTCCGGCGCACGGCCTGATCGTCTCGGCAACCGAGCAGCTGGCGGCCGAGCTCGACGGCCGGCTGGCCGACGCTCCCGCGCTCGACCGGCTCGAGGCCGTGGCGACGGCCTTCACCGAGTCGGGCGACTTCGCCAGCTGGGCGATCTCGGTCTCCCCCGCCGGCACGAAGTTGATCGCCGACGTCTCGTTCGGAAACAACCGTGACGGGTCCGTCCGAGGCGTTCGGGTCGCTGCGGGCACCGACGAGTACGCGCTGTCGGACTTTCCGGTCACGGCGGCGCTGGTCGATGCCGGCTCCGGCTGCTTCGTCGCGAGCAGGTCCGATCCCGGCTCCGATCCCGCCGAGCGGGCGCTGCTGGAGGAGTTGGGCTATGAGCGGGTGATCGGGGTCGCCGCGGCCGACGAGAGCGACGTCTACATGATCGAGCTGTACGGCGACGAGCGCACCTGCTCGCTCGACGAGGTCGAGGCGCCGCTGCGCTTGGCCGCGCGCGCGGCGATCCCTCCGCGCACCCGGGACGGAGCAGCATCCAAGCGGCAGGTCCGCCG
>JACDBR010000020.1 GCA_013694825.1 Solirubrobacterales bacterium | reverse complement strand
CTCTGCGAGCGCTTCGACGGGCTGCTCGACCGGATCGGCCACGTGCAGGTCGCCGACAATCCCGGCCGCCACCAGCCGGGCACGGGGGAGATCGATTACGCCTACGTCTTCGAGCACATCGACCGCTCCGGATACGACGGCTGGGTGGGGCTGGAGTACGCCCCCGAGGGCGACACTCTCTCCTCGCTCGAGTGGCTGGATCGCTATGGACTGAAGGCCTGAGGAGGTCACGCGCATGGAGACGATCGGATTCATCGGCCTGGGCATCATGGGCAGGCCGATGGCGGCCAACCTGCTGGAGGCGGGGTATCCCGTGGTCGCCCACAACCGCACACAGCAGGCGGTCGACGAGCTCGCGGAGGCGGGCGCGGAGGCGGCCTCCTCGCCGCGCGAGGTGGCCGAGCGCAGCGAGGTGGTGATCACCATGCTGCCCGACTCGCCCGACGTCGAGGCCGTGGTCCTCGGCGAGGACGGGGTCGCGGAGGGCCTCAGCGAGGGCGCGCTCTACGTCGACATGTCGTCGATCGCGCCGGCCACGTCTCGAGAGCTCCACGAGGCGCTCGAGTCAAAGGGCGTGGAGGCGGTCGACGCGCCCGTGTCGGGGGGGCAACCCGCCGCCGAGTCAGGGGACCTGTCGATCATGGTCGGCGGCAGCGACGCGGCGGTCGAGCGCGCCCGGCCGATCCTCGAAGTGCTTGGCAAGAGCGTGACCCACATCGGCCCAGCGGGCGCCGGCCAGGTCGCCAAGGCGGCCAACCAGGTACTCGTCGCGCTGACCATCCAGGGGGTGGCGGAGGCGCTCACGCTGGCGCGCAAGGCCGGGGTCGACGCGGGCAAGGTCCGCGAGGCGCTGCTGGGAGGCTTGGCGCAGAGCAAGATCCTCGAGATGCACGGCGAGCGCATGCTCTCTGGCGATTTCGATCCCGGCTTCAAGCTCTCCCTGCACCGCAAGGACCTTGCCATCGCGCTGCAGACCGCCCGTGAGGCGGGGGTGCCCATGCTCGCCACCGCGCAGGCGGCGGAGCTCATGAACGCGCTGCTCGCCGGGGGGCATGGTGACGAGGACCACGCGGTCCTGAGCTTGTTCTACGGCGAGCTTGCCGGCTCGAAGGCAGGGTAGGTCAGACGGAACAGCGCCAGCGCCGCCGTGCCCGCGGTGGCGAGCACGAAGTAGCGGCGGGGAAACTTCGCAGCAGGCGTGGTGGCGGACTGCCAACCTTCGCGGTCGCAGTGGAGACCGACCCCAATACCTTCTCGGCGGCGAGCATCGATCGAGTCTCGGCGGAGCGCCGCGATCCCGGCTGGGTGGCTCGGGCCGAGCGCGACCCCCGCGCCCGCGCCCTGGCCTCGAGCGGAGGCCGGATGGCGCTCTCGGGCGAGCCCTCTCCGCTCGACTTCGTCCTGGCCGATCCGCAGCCGCTGGAGGGAACCCGGCCCGTGCTGCTCGGGTTGCGCGACGGGGCGCCGCTATTCGCGGTCGAGGGTGACGAGCCGCCGGCGGGCTCGCAGTGGTCGGGGCTTCGTGAGCTGGCGAGCACGCTCTCGCCTGCCGAGGCGGCACTGGCGGCGACGGCAATCGCGATCGGCAACTGGCATCGGCGGCATCGCTTCTGCCCCAACTGCGGCTCGCCGACCGATCTCGCCGAGGCGGGATGGCTTCGCAAGTGCCCGGCCTGCGGCGCCGACCACCACCCGCGGGTCGACCCGGTCGTGATCATGATCGTCGTCGACGAGCCGGGCGAGCGGGTGTTGCTGGGCCGCCAGCCGAGCTGGCCCCAAGGTCGCTACTCGGCGCTGGCGGGCTTCGT
The DNA here is from genome assembly GCA_013694825.1 of Solirubrobacterales bacterium. Lineage (GTDB taxonomy): Bacteria > Actinomycetota > Thermoleophilia > Solirubrobacterales > 70-9 > JACDBR01. The sequence continues at coordinate 451 of JACDBR010000020.1, read as the reverse complement.
CGAGCCAGGCGAGTCGCTGGAGGAAGCGGTCGCGCGGGAGGTTCGCGAAGAGTCGGGCGTCGAGGTCGGCGGGATCATCTACCGGTCCTCTCAACCGTGGCCGTTCCCGAGCTCGCTCATGCTGGGCTTCGCCTGCCGCTACGCCGGCGGGGATCCGGCGCCGCGAGATGGCGAGCTCGAGGACGTCCGCTGGTTTGCCCGCGCGGAGTTGAGCGAGCTCGTCCTGCCTCCGCGGCTGGCGATCGCGCGGCGATTGATCGACGAGTGGCGCGGCTCCTCGCCGAGCTAGCGCAGCCTGGCGAGTCGCGGACGGAACTTACTCAGCCCGCTGTGGGCACGCTGTCCGGGCGGCTAGCTGGGCGAGCCGTCGGGGACCGCAAACGAGTCGACGCGCGGCGGGGCGCTGCTAGTCGCGGGGACCACCGGGCGGGATCGCCAGGTAGCCGCGCAG
>JACDBR010000008.1 GCA_013694825.1 Solirubrobacterales bacterium | reverse complement strand
CCGACGCGCTCGAGGCCGACGGCTGGACCGTCGCGCGGCTGGCCCGCAGCGGCGGCGACGAGCGCGCCGACGTCGCTGACCCCGATGCGGTCGCCCAGGCCTTCGAGCGGATCGGGGAGCGCCATGGCCCGGTTATCGCGCTGGTCAACAACGCCGGGATTCGCGACGACGGCTTGGCGATCCGAATGGCCCCCGAGCAGTGGAGCCGCGTGATCGACGCCAACCTCAGCGGCGCCTTCAACTGCACTCGCTCAGCGCTGGGCGCGATGCTGCGCGCCCGCTGGGGACGAATCGTCAACGTCTCGTCGATCGTCGCCGAGCGAGCCAACCCCGGTCAGGCGAACTACGCCGCGGCCAAGGCGGGCATGCTCGGGATGACGCGGACGATTGCCCGTGAGATGGGCCGGAAGGGCGTCACCTGCAACGCCGTCCTGCCGGGCCTGATCGACACGGAGATGACCGCCGACCTCGATCGCGAGGTGTTGGGGGCGATCCCGGCCGGACGCGTCGGAGATCCGGCCGACGTCGCGGGGGCGATCGTTTTCCTGTGCTCCGATCGCGCCGCCTACGTCAACGGAGCAACGCTGGCGGTTGACGGAGGCCTGGGCGCGTGAGTGACAGACCAAGACCCGCAACCACATCCACGATGAGAACAACCGAGGAGACCAACCGAATGAGCGAGACGACAACACCCACCTACGACCAGGTCGTAGAGCGGATTCGCGCCACGCTGGCGCAGATGGAGATAGCCGAGGCCGACGAGGCCCGGCTCGATGCGACCTGGGACGAGCTCGACGTCGACTCGCTCGACCTGGTCGAGATGGTCCGCGCGCTCGAGGACGAGTACGGGCTCGAGATCCCGGACGCCGAGCTTGAGAATGTCGAGACCGTCAGCGACGCCGCCAAGCTCGTCGTGCGGCTGCTCGAGGAGAAGGGCTCGGCTTGACCTCCAACGGGTCAACGCCCGCACGCCGGGCCGTCGTGATCACCGGCCGCGGCGTGGTCGCCCCGATCGGCAGTGACCTCGAGGCCTTCAGCGCGGCGCTGATGGGCGCCGACTCAGGGATCGCCGAGGGACTCGGAAGCTGTCAGGACTTCGAGCCACAGCCCTGGCTCAGTCGCAAGGAGGCAAGGCGGACCGACCGCTTCACCCACTTCGCGGTCTCCGCCGCGGGCCAGGCCCTGGCCGAGGCCGGCCTGGCGCCCGACCCGCGGTCCGCCAATGGTCAGGCGCCGGCCGCCGAGTCGCTCGATGGCGTCGACCCGGCCCGGGTGGGCGTCTTGATCGGCAGCGGGATCGGCGGCTTCACCAGCCTCCAGCGCGAGACGCTCGCCTACCACGAGAAGGGGCCACGGGCGGTCTCGCCGCATTTCGTCCCGATGCTGATGCCGAACGCGGCGGCGGCCGCTGTCGCGATGCGCACCGGCGCCCACGGGCCAGGCTTCTGCGTCTCCTCGGCGTGTGCGACCGGCAACCACGCGCTCGGTGAGGCGAAGCGGATGATCGAGCGTGGCGAGGCAGACGTTGTCATCGCCGGGGGCTCGGAGGCGCCGCTGGTCGAGGTCGCGATCGCTGCTTTCGATCAGATGGGCGCGCTCTCCAAGCACGGGATCTCACGCCCGTTCGACGCCCGCCGCGACGGCTTCGTGATCGGCGAGGGGGCTGGCGTGATGGTGCTCGAGTCCGAGCAGCACGCGAGCGCGCGGGGGGCGGCGGTGCACGGCCGGCTGGTTGGCTACGGGGCCTCCAACGACGCCTTTCACATCACTCAGCCCGATCCAGAGGGCGCGGGCGCGCGGCGTGCCATCGAGGCGGCGCTCGGCGACGCGGAGGCGACGCCCGGAGAGGTCGGGTACGTCAACGCGCACGGCACCTCCACTCCGTTCAACGACCGGATCGAGACGATCGCTCTGCACGCGGTCTTCGGCGCCGAGGTGCCGCCGGTCTCTAGCACCAAGTCGCAGGTCGGCCACCTGCTCGGCGCGGCCGGAGCCGTCGAGGCGATGGCCTGCGTCGCTGCGCTCGAGCAACGTCTGCTTCCGCCGACGATCAACTACGGCGAGGAGGATCCCGCTTGCGACCTCGACTGTGTCCCGGACGGCCCGCGCGAGGCGCCTGAGCTCGAGCTGGCGCTCTCGAACTCGTTCGGGTTCGGCGGCCAGAATGCCTGCCTGCTGATCGCGAGGGCCTGATGACCACCCTGGCGCCCTCAGCCCGCCCCGCACCCGCCCCGACCCCGCTCGAGCGGATCGAGGCACTCTCCGACGCCGGGAGTTACCGGCCCTGGCGCTCCGCGGTCGAGGACGGGGTCTTCTCGGGCCAGGTGAGGATCTTCGGCCGCCCGGCGATGGTCTGGGCCCAGGACGGCTCGCGACGCGGCGGGGCGCTCGGCGCGGCGGCCGGTGAGACCATCGCCCGCACGATCGAGCGCGCCGAGCACGGCCGGATGCCGGTCGTGGGCTTCGCGGCATCAGGCGGCGCCAGGATCCAGGAGGGCGTTGCGGCGCTCTCGGCCTACGCCGCGATCTTCCGCGCCCAGTCCCTGGCGAGCGTTCCGCAGGTGACGGTCGTCTCCGGGGTCTGCGCGGGCGGCGCCGCCTACGCCACCGCCCTCGGCGACCTGACGATCACCGCCGGGGAGGAGTCGCGACTCTTCCTGACAGGCTC
>JACDBR010000282.1 GCA_013694825.1 Solirubrobacterales bacterium | reverse complement strand
GGTGGCGCCCAACGCCGTGGTCAGCGGCGCGGTGCGGATCGGTCCAGAGGCTCGCACGTATCCACGGGCCCCCGCCCCTCGTGGGACTGTTGCCGCCGCGGAGCGAGGGCTCAGGGGATTCGAAACTCGGGCAGTAGCCGCTTCTCGCTCTCGCCCTCGATCATCGCGACTACCTCGACGTGGCTCTCGAGCGGGGTGCCGCGAAGCTTCGTCGCGAGCAGGTCGTCGAGTTGGAAGATCCCTGCCGAGTTGTTCATCTCGATCTCGATCTTGACGGCGCGCTCGTCGCCGGCGCCGATCCGTACCTCGTCGATCGCCGCCGCCGAGATGGAGTGGATGCCGACGTGGCCGAGCTCGACCGGTACGCGCGAGCGGCCCTGGGCCATGTCGAGCGCGTCGGCCACCCTGACGACGCCGGCCTCGAGCGTGTACGGCTCACCGCGTCGGCGATGGCCGATGATCGCATGCAGAGTCTCGGAGACGAGCACCGTGAGCTGCGGCTCCTGGTAGACGGGCCCGAGCAGCTCGCGGAGCTTTCGCTCGGCGAGGAAGAGGCTGTAGCCCTCGTGGTCGGCGCGGTGGATCGACATCCCCACGTCGTGGAGCAGCGCTCCGCCCGCGACCACCACCTCCGCGTCGCGATCGCGCATTCCGTGCTCGCTGACACTGGCCGGCCGAACGCCGGCGCGGACCAGCAGCCGCAGAATCCGAAGCGAGATGTTGAGCACGATCTGGACGTGGACCCAGGAGTGGTCAGACATCCCGAGGCGCTCGGAGTTGACCTGGGCCATGTACCACCAGGCCCGCACCTCCTCGTCGGCGTTGACCGCCTCGAGAAAGGACTCCAGGCGCCGGTTGCCGCGTGTCGGCGCGCGCACCCGGGCGCCCTCGACGGCCTCGGCGACGGGCAGTCCACGCGCCTGCTGGCCCCCCTCGCCGCCCTCCGGCCGGGCCTGTGGATCCTCCGAGCGATCGCTCATCCGGGCCATCTTCCCTGTCTCGCAGGCGGGAACTGATTCCGGGGCCGGGCGACAGCCGGCCGGCAATCGAGGTAGCCGGTGCGGCCCCGGCACCGACGCGTGCTAGACGCTCGGCGAGATGCCCCTGACGATCAACGGCCAGACCTCGAGCTCCCAGACCACGGCCGCCAGCAGCATCGGGATCGCGAGCGTGACCGTTACCGCGGTCGCGGCGAGCAGCTCGTCCCAGCCGTCGCGACGGCTGGCCATCGTCCAGGCCGCCAGCGGCAGGAAGAGCGCCACGAGCTCGACCATGGCGTGCGGGAAGACCGTCGCGATCAGCAGGGCAGGGGAGATATCGAACGAGGCGGCGAGCGTCGAGGCCGTGAAGCCGAGCTCCAAGGCCTGGCTACAGAGCGAGAAGACGGTGACGCCGAGCACCCAGGCCAGCGCCACCGGCCGCGCCCGCTCGTGAACCCAGAGCGAGATGCCGCTGCGCCGTTCGTTCTCGAGCGCGAGCGCGCTCCCGGCCAGGAACCCCGCGACGCAAGCGAAGGCGTGAAGCGCCAGCACGAGCGAGTTGCGGAGCAGCACCTCGCCCGCCGCCTCGAGGTCAGGCGCGTACCAGACGCCGACGATCCCGATCAGGAACGGGTCGGGGGTCAGCAGGTAGGCGATCACGAGCACAGCACCGAGCAGCCCGAGGCCGACGAGCGCCGCGGCGCCGAACCACTCGCGCAGCACGGGGCGTGGCTCGATGCGCCAGCGGGCAAGGGTCTCTCGCGTCCCGGCGAGGCGCCGCTCGTAACCGATCCCGTCGCTCATCCCCGGTCAATCGGCAGGTCGTGAACGGGCGTTGAGCCACGTCGTCTTCGCGTACGAACGAACGTTCGTGTCTGCTAGCTTCGATGTCGATGCGCCGCTGCGACTTCTGCTCCATCCCACGGGCTCGGTGGCGCTACCGGCTGGCAGCCGGCGAGCGCGGCGAGCGGCTCGCCTGCGAGCGCTGCCACGCCGCAATCCAGGCCGACGACCGCGAGCTGCTGCTCGGCCGCGTGATGGGGGCACCGGTTCCGAGAACGCTCGACGAGCGCTATGCACCGGTCTGGCGCGACCGCGCTCGCAAGCTCGCTGTGGAGTTCTGGGACGCCGGAATCGGTGACGCCACGGTGCTCGAGCGCGAGGGCGGCGGGGCCGGCCTCGCGCACGAGCATCACGCCGCGGGCGGCGCCGGTTGAGCCTCGCCTGGCTGCCGCGCGAGCTCGACCTCGTCCGCCTCGCAACCCCCGACGACCCCGTCTACGGGACGGCGATCTCACGCGAGATACTCGAGCGGGTGGCGAGCGGCCGGACCCCAGCCACCGCGCGGCTCCAGCGGACCGGCCCAGTCGTCTCCTTCGGTCGCCAGGACTCCAGCGCGCCCGGCTTCGGCGCGGCGGTTCGGGCC
>JACDBR010000254.1 GCA_013694825.1 Solirubrobacterales bacterium | reverse complement strand
GGCGGGAGCGTGGCGGGCGCGTGATGGCCGGTCGGTCGCGCGGGCGGGCGAGCTTGCGAGGATGGCGCCGATGAGCGAGCGCTCAACCGCCGAGCCGAGTGACGGCGCAGCCGCGGGAGGCGACGGGATCGTCGAGCTTCAGGGCTTGCACAAGTCCTTCGGCGAGCTCGAGGTCCTGTGCGGCGTCGAGATGACGATCAAACGCGGCCAGGTCGTCTGCGTGCTCGGCCCGAGCGGCTCCGGCAAGTCGACGCTGCTTCGCTGCATCAATCTGCTCGAGCCCCCCACTCACGGCCAGATCCTGCTCGAGGGCAAGGAGATAACCGGCCGCCATGCGCGCCGGGAGGAGGGCGGGATCGACTTCGTCCGCCGGCGCGTCGGCATGGTCTTCCAGCAGTTCAACCTCTTCCCGCACAAGACCGCGCTCCAGAACGTCTGCATCGCCCAGGAGAAGGTCCTGGGACGGAAGGGCGCCGAGGCGCGGGAGAAGGCGGAGGCGCTGCTCGACCGCGTCGGCATGGCCGAGAAGCGCGACGAGTACCCCGACCGGCTATCCGGCGGTCAGCAGCAGCGTGTGGCGATCGCCCGCGCGCTGGCGATGGACCCAGGCGTGATGCTCTTCGACGAGGTCACGAGCGCGCTCGACCCCGAGCTCGTCAAGGAAGTGCTCGACGTGATGCGTGAGCTCGCCGACGAGGGCATGACGATGATCGTGGTCACGCACGAGATCGGCTTTGCTCGCGACGTCGCCGACCGGGTCGTGTTCATGGACGGCGGGGTGATCGTCGAGGACGGGCCGCCCGCCGAGGTGCTCGAGCGCCCCAAGCAGGAGCGGACGAAGAAGTTCCTCGGGCTGGTGCTCGAGGGCCACTGAGGCCGAGCAGCTAGACCCGCTCGCGCACCGCCTCGACGACGAACGTCTCGTCGGGAAGGCGGGACTCCACCTGGATGTCGTGGACGGGCGTGACCAGCGTGTCGGCGAGGATCATCAGGTCTAGCCCGACGGAGCGATGCTTGAAGTAGAAGAGGTCGTGGCAGAGCTTCCAGGCCGTGCCACGATTCGTGCCGGCGTAGCCGATTCGAACCTGGGCCCAGCCGGTGATCCCCGGCTTCATCAGGTGGCGGCGGTCGTAGTAGGGGAGCTGCTGCTCGAGGGCCGCGATCAAGGCGCGCCGCTCGGGGCGCGGCCCGACCAGCGACATCTCGCCGCGCAGCACGTTGATCAGCTGCGGGAGCTCGTCGATGTGCGTGCGCCGCAGCCAGCGACCGACCGCAGTGATGCGTTCGTCGTCGGCCGACGACCACTGCGCGACCCCGTCGTGCTCGGCGTCCGTGCGCATCGTCCGCAGCTTCAGCATCTCGAACTCCTTGCCCTCCTCGCCAACCCGGCGCTGGCGGTAGAGCGCCGGTCCGCGGTCGCCGAGCTTGATCGCAAGCGCGGCAACAGCCAGCACCGGCAAGGCCAGCAGCGTCATCGGCAGGCCGACGAACAGGTCGAGCAGCCGCTTCTGCTTCGACCCGCCGGCCCGAAACCGTGGATGGAGCACGTACTGGAACCAGGCGGCGTTCATCGTCGCCAGGGGCACGTGGCCGAAAAGCTCCTCGTAGAGGTTGTTGGCGCCGATCATGCGCACGTCGGTGCCCAGCAGCAGATGCGAGATCTCCTCGAGCGCCTCGATCGAAGAGACCCCGAGCGCCTCGGCCCCGGACTCGCGCAAAGCGAACACGACGACATCGATCCGCTCGGCGATGACGACTTCGCGCACGTCCGCCAGGCCGCCGAGGGCATCGCCGAACGCCTCTTCCCCTGCATCGGGGTGACCCTGGAAGTCGATCCAGCCGACGACGTGGTGGCTCGAGAGCCGAGCCAGCTCGAGCTCGCTTCGAAGCGCGCTCGCGACCCCGGCCGAGCCGAGCACGGCAAGCCTCAGCTCGAGCCCGCGACCGATCGAGTGGATCACGTAGAGGACGACCGCGAGCACGAGCCAGGCGGCGAGCAGCGACGTGACCACCTCGCCGACCGGGACCGGGTCGAAGGCAAGCGAGGCCAGGAGGATCGCCGCGGTAGCGCCCAGCGGCACCGAGAAGCGAGCCAGGTGGCCCGCTACGCGCAGCAGGTGGAGCGGGTAACGGCGACGTTCGAAGCCGGTGGCGAGCAGGATCATCACCGCCCCCAAAGCGAGCGACAGGCCGAGGGTCGTGTGTGAAAGCGCGACGAGCGTCGCGGCGAGACCGGGCGCCAGCTCGACGCCGACCCAGGTGAGCGTTCGCTGCGCGCGCAAGGCCCCCAGCCGCCTCGCCCCGGCCTCTCCGAGCTGAAGGACTGGTTGCGATGCGGGAGCCACCGGGAGAGAGCTTATGCCTGGACGCATCTCGATAGGTAGCTTCGGCCCCTCGGCCGAGGTGCTTTAGGAGCGAGGCCTTTGCGACTCGCCTACAGGGCGGGTGGCCCGGAGCCGGACGAGGCGCCTGCGCGCCGCCGGCCCGCGCTGCTCAGCGCCGGCCGCCCGCCATCGCGGGCAGGATGACCACCGTGTCATCCGCAGAAGCCGTCGTGTCGAGGCCGCCAAGAACCCGCACGTCCTCGTCGTTCAGGTAGACGTTGACGTAGCGGTTGAGCTCGCCGTCGGCGGCGAAGAGCTGCTCGCGCGTATCCGGATGGCGCTCGGCGAGGTCACCGAGCAGCTCGCCGACCGTCGCCCCGCTGACCTCGACCTCCGACTGGCCGTCGGTTCGCGAACGCAAGACCGGAGGAATCTTGACCTTCGTCATCTCGGCGCGAAACCTAGAGCAAGCCGGCGAGCCCGCGGGCTCAGACCGCCTGCGGCGTCTCCTCGCGCGCCGGTGCTCCGCAGAAGAGCTCGTAGTCGAGGAATTGACCGAGCTCCGACTCGGGGATCTCGGGCGCGTTCTCGCCGCAGATCGGGCACTCGGGGTCGCGGCGCACCTTGAGCTCGGTCATCCGGGTGGCGAGCGAGTCGTAGAGCAGCAGGCGCCCGACGAGCGGCTCGCCGATGCCGACGATCAGCTTGATCACCTCGTTGGCCTGGAAAAGGCCCATCACGCCGGCCATCACGCCGAGCACGCCGTTGGCGCCGCAGCTCGGCGCCAGCTCAGGCGGCGGCGGGGTCGGGAAGAGGCAGCGGTAGCACGGCCCCTCGAAGGGCACGAAGGTCGAGATCTGGCCCTCGAAGCCGAGGATCGACGCCGAGACGACTGGCTTTCGCAGCCGCACCGAGGCGTCGTTGAGCAGGTAGCGCGTGGGGAAGTTGTCGGCGCCGTCGACGAGGATGTCGTAGTCGCCGATCAGCTCGAGGATGTTCGAGGAGTCGAGCCGGGTGTTGTGCTCGACCACCTCGACGTCCGGGTTGAGCGCCTCGATCGCCTTGCGCGCCGAGGCCGTCTTCGGCTGGCCGACGGTCTCGATGGAGTGGATCACCTGGCGTTGGAGGTTGGAGGCGTCTACGACGTCGTCGTCGACGATCCCGATCGTCCCGACTCCCGCCGCGGCGAGGTAAAGCGCCGTCGGCGCTCCGAGCCCGCCGGCGCCAAGCAGCAGGACCTTGGCGTCGAGCAGCTTGAGCTGTCCCTCGACGCCCACCTCCTCGAGCAGCGTGTGACGTGAGTAGCGCATCCGCTGCTCGCGGTTGAGGCCCTCGGGCTCGACGAGGGGCAGGCCGTGATCCGACCAGGTGTTGATCCCGCCGGCGATCGACGCCACGTCCGTGTAGCCGAGCTCGGAGGCGAGATCGGCGGCTCGCGCCGAGCGGTTGCCGGAGGCACAGAGGAACAGCAATCGCCCGGAGCGCTCGGGGACGTGCTCGCCGAGGCGATCAGCCACCTCGGCCTGAGGGATCAGTGTCGAGCCCTCGATGTGGGCCGAATCCCATTCGTTTTGCTCGCGGACATCGACGATCGCGGCGCCCTCGGCGAACTCACGCAGGGCCGCATCGACATCGACCTCCTCGATCCGCTGCTTGACCTGCGCGATCGGCTCCGTAGCAGCCATGCTCACAAAACTCCCAAATCTCGGTCCGGATTTACTGCTTCAAAAAGTATAGCGGGGCATCCGCGGCCGCGGGCGGTCGTGCGGCAGGCGGCAAGCCGGATCCGGAACGAACGAAGGCCGCCCGGAGGCGGCCCTCGTTCGCAGGTGCTCAGCGCCCTGGGTCAGCCGAGCGACGGGCGCATCTGGCGCAGCCGCTTGACCCGCTCCTCGATCGGAGGATGCGTCGAGAACAGGCCCGCGATGCCGCCTCCGCTGAACGGCTTGACGATGTACATCGACTCCGTGGCCTGGTTGACGCGCATCGGGATCGCCTTGGCGCCGGCCTCGAGTCGCAGAAGCGCAGATGCCAGCGACTCCGGATTGCCGCAGACCTGGGCACCGGTGGCATCGGCGGCGTACTCGCGCTGACGCGAGACCGCGAGCTGGATCAGCGTCGCCGACAGCGGCGCCAGGATGATCAGGGCCAGCGATCCGATCAGGCCGACGGGCGAGTCGTTGTCGCCGCCCACCCACATGAACATGTAGGCCAGCCAGGTGATCATCGAGCCGATCGCCGCGGCGACCGACTGGGTCAGGATGTCGCGACTGCGGATGTGGGCGAGCTCGTGGGCGACCACGCCGCGGAGCTCGTCCTCGGAGAGCAGCTTCGTGATCCCGTGGGTGACGGCGACCGCCGAGTGCTTCGGGTTCCGGCCGGTCGCGAACGCGTTCGGCTGCTCTGACGGGATCATGTAGAGGCGCGGCATCGGCAGCTCGGCGCGCGTGGTCAGCTCGCGGACCATCTGGTAAAGGCCGGGCGCCTCCTGCTCGGAGATCGGCTTGGCGCCCGAGCTCTTGATCGCGATCTTGTCGCTGAAGAAGTACGCGATCCCGTTCATGACCAGTGCCATGACGAGGAAGACGCCGGCGATCTGGATGCCGCCGATCGCGTAGCCGATCGCGACGAGCAGGCCGCCGAGCGTCGCCATCAGGATCGTCGTGCGTAGACCGGCCGCGAAATTGGACTTCGAGGTCGTGGTCATTGCTTGGTTCCTCCTTGGAAGAGTGGAGCCGGAAGGAGCTCCGATGCCTACGAGGGATGGTCGCAGAGCCGGTAGGACGGTACATCGGGGCTGGCACCTATTTTCACCTGGGGGCTGACCCGCTGCGTCGGATGACCCCGACCGTGGCTCTCGCCGCCGGCTCCCGCAGCCGATACTGAGCTGAACCGATGCGAAGTCGCACCCTAGTAACCCAGGTCCTCGTCGCCAACCTGCTGCTGATCATCGCCGCGGTGATCGGCGCCGTGCTCGCGACCGATCCACGCATCGATCTCTCCGAGACGCCCGACAAGGCGCTCGTGCTCGGGCTGGCGGTGGCGCTGACCATCGGCGTCAACGTGATCATCCTGCAGCGGCGCTTTCGGCCGCTGGAGCGTCTGGTCGACGACATGGAGCGGGCCGACCTCTCACGTCCCGGGGCCAGCCAGCGTGCCGCCTCGGAGGACTACGGGGGCCCGGAGGAGGTGAGTCGCCTGCAGATGGCCTTCCGCCGCATGCTCGAGCGCCTCGAGGCCGAGCGGATGCGGGTCTCGAGCGCGGCGCTTCGCGCCCAGGAGGAGGAACGGGCGCGGGTCGCCCGCGACCTCCACGACGAGGTCAACCAGTCGCTGACCGGCCTGCTGCTGCGTCTCGAAGCGACCCGCAAGAGCGCCCCCGCCGAGCTCGCCGCCGAGCTCGCCGAGACCCAGGCGCTCGCCAACCAGGCGATGCAGGAGCTGCTCGGCATGTCGCGCCAGCTCCGCCCCACCGCGCTCGACGACCTCGGCCTCAAGGCGGCGGTCGCGGGGCTGGTCAAGGACCTCGAGAAGCGGGGCGAGCTGCGCGCTTCGCTGCGGACCGAGGGCGAGCTCACGGGGCTTCCCGAGGACGTGCAGCTCGTCGTATACCGGGTCACCCAAGAGGCGCTCAACAACACCGCCCGCCACGCGGACGCCGGGGCGGTGGAGGTCCTGCTGCGCCGCGCTCCTAGGACCCTCGAGCTCGTCGTGCGCGACGACGGGCGAGGATTCGCGTTCGAGGAGGGCGGCCGCGGGCTCGGGCTCGGGGGGATGCGCGAGCGGGCACTCCTGGTCGGAGGCGATCTCGAGATCGAGTCACGCGCCGACCTGGGAACACGGATCAGCCTGAGGATCGAGCTGGGCGAGTCCGGCGATGCCGGCCCGGCGCCGGGCCCGACCGGCCCGGCTCGCGTAGCCTCGACGCCGGAGATGTTGGAATGAGAGTCGTGATCGCCGACGACCACGGGATCGTCCGCTCCGGGCTGCGGATGCTGCTCGAGTCCGAGCCCGACGTCGAGGTGGTCGGCGAAGCCTCCGACGGTGCCGCCGCCCGCGACGTGGCGATTCGCGAGCGCCCCGACCTGGCGATCCTCGACGTCAAGATGCCGAAGCTGACCGGCCTCCAGGCGACTCGCGAGATCCGCGAGCAGGTCCCGAGCGTCTCCGTGCTGATCCTCTCGATGTACGACGACGAGCGCTACCTCTTCGAGGCGCTCAAGGCAGGTGCCTCCGGTTACGTGCTCAAGGCCCAGGCCGACACCGACCTACTCGACGCGGTCCGCGCCGTCGAGCGCGGCGAGCCCTTCCTCACCCCCGAGGCCCAGCGGGCGCTGATCAAGGACGTGCTCGGCGAGGGCGCGCACCGCACGGACGAGTTGACTCCGCGCGAGGAGGAGGTGGTCAAGCTCGTCGCCGAGGCCCACACGAACCGCGAGATCGCCGAGATCCTGCACCTGTCGGAGAAGACCGTCGAGAACCACCGCTCGAACGCGATGCGAAAGCTCGGCATGCGAGACCGCGTCGAGCTGGTCCGCTACGCGATCCGGCGCGGTCTAATCGATCCCTAGGCGGCTGCAAGGCTAACTCCGAGCGCCCAGCTAGGATTTAGGTTCGATGCTCTTCTCGACCAAGGCCGAGTACGGGGTTCGACTGATGGTCGAGCTGGGAAGACGCGCGGGCGGGAGCGACCCCTCGCTGGCGCAGCCGGCCGCGCTCGGCGCCATCGCAGGCGCCGAGAACCTGCCGCTCTCCTACCTCGAGCACCTGGTCGCGCGGCTGCGCGAGGCCGGCCTCGTGACCTCGGTGCGTGGTGCCTGTGGGGGCTACCGGCTGAGCCGGCCGGTCGACCAGATCGACATGCTCGAGGTCGTCCAGGCGCTGGAGGGGCCGATCGCGCCGATGGAGTGCTTCACCCCCGATGCCGAGGGCCGGGTGCTGTGCTCGCACACCTCCGACGGCGACCACGCCTGCTCGACGAAGTTCCTCTGGACCCGAGTCCAGGGCGGCGTCACGAGGGCGCTCTCCCAGACGACGCTCGGCGAGCTCGTCGCCTTCGGCGAGCAGGACGAGCCTGAGTCCGGCTCGGTGCCGGCGCTGGCCGGCTGAGCGCCGCCCCGAGGATCCCGACCAACTTCACGACAAGGAGAACGATGGCTGATCTCGATATCCGCAACCTGCACGTCAGCGCCGAGGACAAGCAGATCCTCAAGGGCCTCGACCTGGCCGTCTCGCGCGGCGAGGTCCATGCCCTGATGGGCCCGAACGGCTCGGGCAAGTCGACGCTCGCCAACGCGATCATGGGTCACCCCTCGCTGGAGATAAGCCAGGGCGAGATCGAGTTCCTCGGCGAGGAGATCACCGAGTCCGACCCCGAGGAGCGCTCGCGGGCCGGCCTGTTCATGGCCTTCCAGTATCCGGTCTCGATCCCCGGCGTCACGGTCGCCAAGTACCTGCGCATGGCGATGAACGCCCACCGCGAAGCGCGCGGCGAGCCCGAGGTCAAGCTGAAGGACTTCCGCAAGCAGGTCGAGGCGGCGATGGAGCTCGCCAACGTCCCGCGTGAGTTCTCGAGCCGCTATCTGAACGAAGGCTTCTCGGGCGGCGAGAAGAAGCGCATGGAGCTGCTCCAGCTGGCTCTCCTGCGGCCCAAGCTCGCCGTGCTCGACGAGACCGACTCGGGCCTCGACATCGACGCCCTTCGGGTCGTCGCCGACGGCGTCAACCGCTACGCCGGCCCGGAGATGGGCGTCCTGATCATCACCCACTATCAGCGCATCCTGCACCTCGTCGAGCCGGACTTCGTCCACGTCATGTTCGACGGGCGGATCGTCAAACGGGGCGGCCCCGAGCTCGTCACGCTGCTCGAGGAGAAGGGCTACGGCTGGATTCGCGAGGAGGTCGAGGCGGCCGCGTGACGATGGGAGCGGCGAGCGAAACGGCGGCGGTCACTGGCGAGCCCTTTCCGATCGAGCGCGTGCGGGCGGCCTTCCCCGCCTTGGCGCGCGAGGTCAACGGCAACCCACTCGCCTATCTCGACAGCGGCGCCAGCTCGCAGCGCGTGCTGGCCTCGATCCAGTCGGTCGACCGCTACGAGCGCCGCCACCACTCCAACGTCCACCGCGGCTCGCACACCCTCTCGGCCGAGGCCACGGCGGCCTACGAGGGCGCTCGCGCGACGCTCGCCGACCATCTCGGCGCGAGCGACCGGCGCGAGCTGATCTTCGTCCGCAATGCGACCGAGGCAATCAACTTGGTTGCTCGCTCGTGGGGCGCGGCGAACGTGAGCGAGGGCGACCGGATCGCGCTCAGCGAGATGGAGCATCACTCGAACATCGTCCCCTGGCAGCAACTCGCCGAGAGCGCCGGCGCCGAGCTCGACTGGATCGACGTCGACGACGAGGGCCGGCTCGACATGGAGAGCCTCGACCGCGCGCTCGCCCGCGCGCCGAAGCTGCTCGCGATCGCGCACGTCTCCAACGTGCTCGGGACCGAGAACCCGCTGGCCGAGATCTCGCGCCGCGCGCACGACGCCGGCGCGCTCGTGGTCGCCGACGGCGCCCAGGCAGCCCCGAAGCTGGATGTCGACGTCGCCGCGCTAGGGGTCGACTTCTACGCGATCACTGGCCACAAGATCTACGGCCCGACCGGGATCGGCGCCCTCTGGGGCCGGCTCGACCTGCTCCGCGCGATGCCACCATTTCTCGGCGGCGGCTCGATGATCCGCAAGGTCACCCGGCAGGGCACGAGCTTCGCCGAGCCGCCGGCTCGCTTCGAGGCCGGCACGCCCGCGATCGCGCAGGCGATCGGCCTCGCCTCGGCTATCCGCTGGGTCGACGCCATGGGCATGAACACGCTTCGCGACCACGAGCAGGAGATCGCCGACTATGCGCTCGCCGCGCTAGAGCAGGTGCCCGGGCTGCGCGTCTTCGGGCCCCCGCGTGGGAACGGGCGGCTCGGACCGGTCTCGTTCGAGATCGATGGGATCCACGCCCATGACGTCGCCGAGATACTCGACCGCCACGGCGTCGCCGTACGCGCCGGGCACCACTGCGCGCAGCCGCTGATGGAGCGACTCGGCGTCGCCGCGACCGCGCGAGCCAGCTTCGGCGCCTACACGACGCGCGAGGAGATCGACCGCCTGCTCGTCGGGCTCGAGGACGCGCGACGGGTCTTCGGGCTCTGAGCAGCGAGCTACCCTCAGTCGCGTGGACGATCTCTACCGAGAGCAGATCCTCGAGCACTACAAGCGGCCGCACAACTTCGGCCGGCCCGAGGACTTCGACCTCGACTTCGAGGACACGAACCCGTTCTGCGGCGACGAGCAGCACGTCTACATCGAGCTCGACACCAACGACCGCGTCAGCGCGGTGCGGTTCGAAGGCAAGGGCTGCGCGATCTCGACCGCCGCGACCTCGATGTTGAGCGACGAGCTGGCGGGCAAGTCCCGTGAGGAGCTCCTACGGCTGCCCAAGGAGGCGGTGCTCGACCTGCTCGGGATCGACATCTCGGCGACGCGGATGAAGTGCGCGCTGCTGGGGCTCAAGATCGTCAAGAGCGCCGCGCTCGGCGACGTCGCCGACTGGGAGGACGAGGGCAGGCTCGGCAACCGCGCAGAGGCCGCCGAGATATAGGAGGTCGGCCCGGTGCCGGGCGAGCGTCCGTTCAGAGTGATCGTCGCGCTGCTGGCCCTGATGGGGCTGGCAATCGCGACCTACATCGCGATCTCCGAGGCCGGCGGCGGCGTCCCGGTCTGCTTCGCCGGCTCAGGCGGCTGCGAGACCGTCGCCGCGAGCCGCTACTCCGAGCTCGCGGGGGTCAACGTCGCGCTGCTCGGCATCGCCGGCTACCTGGCGATCGGAGTCTCGTCGCTCGGGCGGGGCGACATCGCCCGCTTCGGCGGCATGGCGCTGCGCTTCGGCGGTGCCTCGGCGGGGATGTCGGCGAGCGGTCCTTGAGCCCGGCGTAAGGCGCCGCCTCTAGTCTTGCCCGCCGGTGACCGGCACGAGCCCCAACGAGGAGCCCCCCGGGGCGCATCGGGAGCCTGGCGACGGCGGGGACCGAACGCCCTCCTCCCCCGGATCATCCGGCTCGACCCCTGACCCCGCGCGCCGCAAGCGGGCGCTGAGAATGGCCGCCGCCGCGATGCTGGGCGCGGCACTTCTCATCGGCGT
>JACDBR010000220.1 GCA_013694825.1 Solirubrobacterales bacterium | reverse complement strand
GGCGCCTCGGGCGAGCGCGCTCGACGCGGTTGCCCAGTTCACCGGCACCGCTCCCAGCCGGCGCGCGACGTGCCCCCACGGCGAGGCGAGCAGCAGGTTCTCGCTGAGCTGGAAGAACTCGCGCTCGGGGCCTTGGCGGCGGGCCAGCGCCAGCGCCAGGATCAGGGTGTCGGGGGAGAGGTTGCCGCCGGAGTGGTTTCCGACGAGCAACGCGGGCCCCGCGTCGGGAACGTGCTCGAGCCCTCGGATGGTGGGGCGAAACCAGGCCCGCGTCAGCGTCCGCAGCGGCGGTCCGGTGCGGCGGATGAAGGTGGCGTCACGGTCGCCCAGCTCAGCGCGCAGGCCGGAGCGAGCCGCTCGGACGAGCCCCGCCCCGAACGCGCCGGCGGTTCGCCGCGCGATTCCCGGCCGCTCGAGGTCGGACATCGCCGGGATGATAAGAGGGTCCGGTGCGCGCGATCACGATCAGGGACACGCTCTCGGGCGAGCCGCTCGAGCTCGACGCCCGGCCGGGCGAGGAGGTCGGCATCTACGCCTGCGGCCCGACGGTCTACGCGCGCATCCACATCGGCAACGCGCGGCCCTTCGTCGTGTTCAGCGTGCTGCGCCGCTTCCTTCATGCCGAGGGCCTCGAGCCGAAGCTGGTCGTCAACGTCACCGACGTCAACGACAAGATCTACGCGGCCGCCGAGGCGGCGGGGATCCCCTCGGCCGATCACGCCGCCGAGATGACAAGGCTCTACATCGAAGACACCGACCTGCTGGGGCTCGGGCGGCCCGACAGCGAGCCGCTGGCGACCGAGACGATCGCCGAGATCATCGCGCTGATCTCGGCGCTGGTCGAGCGCGGGCACGCCTACGAGGCCGGCGGTGACGTCTACTTCCGGGTGCGCAGCTTCGGCCCTTACGGGCGGCTGTCCAATCGCTCGCCCGACGAGATGGACCAGGGAGAGGAGGCCGGGGCCGCGGAGCTCAAGGAGGCCCAGCTCGACTTCGCGCTGTGGAAGGCTCGCAAGCCGGGAGAGGACACGTTCTGGGGGTCCCCCTGGGGGGAGGGCAGGCCCGGCTGGCACATCGAATGCTCGGCGATGGCCGAGCGGATCCTCGGTACCGAGATCGCGATCCACGGCGGCGGCTCGGATCTGATCTTCCCGCATCACGAGAATGAGATCGCCCAGACCGAAGCCGCCCGCGGGCGATCGCTGGCCCGGATCTGGATGCACAACGGCATGGTCGAGACACGCGCCGAGCGCAAGATGGCCAAGTCCGAGGGCGACGTGTTCCTGCTTCACCGTGCCGTCGAGCGTTTCGGGGCGGCGGCGGTGATCGGGTTCCTGATCTCCGGCCACTACCGCCAGCCGCTGGCTTTCTCCGAGCCGGCGCTCGAAGCCGCGGCCGCGCGCAACGAGCGGCTAGCGAACTTCCTTGGCCAACCGGAGGCCGATGGACCAGACGACCCGGAGCTGGACGCCCGCCAGGAGCGTTTCCGAGACGCGCTCGCCGACGACTTCAACACCCCGCGCGCCCTGGCCGAGATCCATTCGCTGGTCGCTGAAGCCAACCGGCGCTCGATGCCGGGGGCACGCCGGGCGGCGAGCGCGATGCTGGAAACCATCGGGTTGGGAGCGCTGGCCGCGGCCGAGCTCGAGCACGACGCCCGCGCCGAGCAGCTCGCGGCAGAGCGCACGCGCGCACGCGCCGAGGGCGACTTCGCCACCGCCGACCGGATCCGCGACGAGCTTGCCGGCCTCGGGTGGGAGGTCCGCGACACTCCCGACGGCCCCACGCTGCGACGGCCTGCTTGAGTCGCGGCGGCTCCGAGCGAACCCGGGAGGTCGTCTACGGGCGGCGCGCGGTCCTCGAGGCCGAGCGTGGCCCGCGCCGGGTGCATCGGGTGCTGAGCGCGAAGCGCGACGGGGCCGAGGAGCTGACCCGGGTGGCCGGATCGCCCGACCACCAGGGGATCGTCGCGGAGGTCGACCCTTATGCCTACGCCGACCCAGGAGCCCTGCTGGGCTCCGAGGACGCATTGGTCATCGCGCTCGACGAGGTCCAGGACCCGCACAACCTGGGCGCCGTCTGCCGCGTCGCGGAGTTTGCCGGCGCCGCCGGGGTCGTGATCACCGAGCGTCGCGCCGCCTCGGTCACGGCGGCGGTCTGCAAGGCCTCCGCGGGCGCCGTCGAGCACCTCGCGATTGCCCGGGTTCGCAACCTGACCGACTGGCTCGGGCTAGCGCGCGGCCAGGGCGCCTGGATCTACGGGGCGGCGGGGGAGGCCGAGACGCGGGCGTGGGATGCCGCCCTGACCGGAAGGGTGGTCCTGGTCCTGGGCGGCGAGCAGAAAGGACTCCGCCCGCGAGTCCGCTCAGCCTGCGATCAGCTGATCTCGCTGCCGCGCGGCGGGGTGACCGACTCGCTCAACGTCTCGACCGCCGCGTCGGCGCTGTGCTTCGAGGCGGCACGCCAGCGGGTGGCCGGCTCGCGGTCCGGCTCGTAGCCACCCGCCCGGACGGAAGTCGCCGGCTGCAACCGAACTTGCACCGATTCGGACCAGGAGTTGACAGAACTACGCATTTCGGCATAGTCTCCGCCATCGCATAAGGGTGAAGTAAAGGTCAAAGGAAGGCCTGAGCCGCACCTTGAAGGAGAGGACGCCCACCAGGGGAGGTGGAGGCGTCACCGGTGTTCCCACCCGACCTGGAGGACCCAGTGACCCTATTTCCCCATTCGGTTCCGGCTTCCGCCGCGAGGCTGCCGGCCCGCGCCCGGCCTGAACCTCAACTCGAGCTTGACGACAGCTACCTGGTCACGCTCGCAAAGCGCGGCAGCGCCGACGCCTACGAGCGGCTGGTGCGTCGCTACAGGGGGTTCGTCCGGCTCAAGGCCTCGTCGTACTTCTTGCTCGGCGGTGATTCGGACGACCTGATCCAGGAGGGGCTGGTCGGGCTCTACAAGGCGATTCGCGACTTCCGGCCCGACCGCGAGTCGAGCTTTCGCAACTTCGCCGAGCTGTGCGTCACGCGCCAGATCATCACCGCCGTCAAGACCGCCAGCCGAAACAAGCACGCGCCGCTCAACCAGTGCATCTCCTTCGCCCAGACGCCGGCGGCATCGGGCGACGGCGAGACGACGCTCGAGGACATCCTCCCCGGGCCCCACAGCGAGGAGCCCTCGCAGAGGGTGATCGCCTCCGAGGAGCTCGCGGCCCTCGTCACATGTCTGTCGAGCGTGCTCTCGGACCTCGAGAGCCGGGTGCTCTCGCTCTACCTCGATGGCTACTCCTACGAGACGATCGGCGAGCGGCTCGAGTGCGACACGAAGACGGTCGACAACGCTCTCCAGCGCGTCAAGCGAAAGGTCTCCCAGCACCTCGGCTCGCGCCAAGTGCTCGCCTGAGCGGGGCCATCTAGGCTCTGCAAGCGTTCGCTGCCCGGATAGCTCAACTGGCAGAGCACGGCTCTTGTAAAGCCGAGGTTGCGGGTTCGACTCCCGCTCCGGGCTTGGTGCGTGGACTCCATATCTCTCAGCTTGGCTCGGCCGAGCAGCTGCCCGGATCGACCCGCTTCGCCTGGCGTGACGGCGAGCGGCTGATCGTCTTCGGCCGGGGCGAGCTCGGCCGCGCCGGCTCGCTGCTCGACGAGGAGGGCTGGCGCGACTTCGAGCTCGTCACGACGGCGCGCGCGCTCGAGGGCGCTCCGGGGGATCTGATCGCAGCGGCGCGGGCCATCCACGAGCTCGGCTCCGGGGAGGTGCCGGCACTTGCCGCTCGGATCTGCGGGCGCCGCGAGGCGCGTGATCTCGTCGCGCTCGGCGGTGGACGGGCGATCGACACGGCCAAGGCCGTCGC
>JACDBR010000213.1 GCA_013694825.1 Solirubrobacterales bacterium | reverse complement strand
CGATCCACGCTACCCATGCTGCGCGCTGGATGACTTCGGTTGGTCCGATCTGGCTCTTCGGAGCCGGTTCGCCGGTTCCAGGCGTGGCTCGCGAGCCGGGCGTGGGGGCAACGCGCGCAAACGCTCTTCCGCCGCGTCGCAGGCGATCATCGCGGCCCGATGCGACTGCGCGGACGACGCACTCCACTCCAGCCCGGCATGCCGCGGCGTGCCCAGCGTCCGAAGCCGCGCCGCGCGCGCTCCTACTACGTGGTCGACGGCTTCGACCTGCGAGCCGAGATGCAGCGTCTCTGCCGCATCGAAGCGCTCGGCGGCGCCGGCGGGCCGCTGGTCGGCAGGCCGCCCGAGCTCGCTATCCGGCGCGCCTCCAAGCGGCCGCGCACCCGGATGGGCTTCGCGGTCATCGACGAGCATCGGATCTCGGTGACGGCATTCCCGGGCGCCCGGCGTGGCGATCTCACCGAGACGCTGCTGCATGAGCTGGTCCACGTGTTCGTCGGCGCCAGGCCGGGCAGCCGTCGCTACCACGGCCGTGAGTTCAAGCTGACCCTCGAACGGGCGATGCGAGAGGCCTACGGGCTCGGTCCGATCAAGCCGGCGCACTCGCTGCACGGCATCTACGCGGAGGCGATCGAGCGCCGAGCGGCCTGAGGGGGTCACGTCCAGGCCGCCTAACGCTTGTAGGTGCCGATCAGGCGCGCCTGCTCGATCACGTGGTCCTCGATCCGCTCGTGGAGCTCGCGGCGCGTCAGGCCGGGCTCGAGATCGACGTCCTCGTCGAGCGCGTAGACCCAGAAGTAGTAGTGGTGAGGGCCGTGACCGGCAGGAGGCGCGGGACCGTTGTAGCCCTGGGCGCCGGCGCTGTTGACGCCGGTGACGACTGCGTCCGTGCCCTCGTCGAGCGAGCTCGTCGCGGCGTCGATCCCGTATGCGACCCAGTGCGTGAAGCCGTCGACCAACGGCGCGTCGGGGTCGTGGCAGACCACCGCGAAGGCCCTCGTCCCCTGCGGCTCGCCATCCCAGGCGAGTGGCGGCGAGACGTCTTCGCCCTCGCTCGTGTACTTGTCGGGAATCGGCTTGTGGCCAGAGAAGGCGTCTGAGTGCAGTCGCAGATCGGCGACGTTCAGTTCCTGGGGCACGGGGCTCCTTTCAAGCGCGTAGGCCTCCCAATTGATTCGCAGCGACGCCTGGCCTGGATCAACGGCCGGGTAGACGGCCTGCGGTCAGGAGGCGGTCCAGCCCAGGTCGAGCGTGACCGGGACGCCCGTGAAGGCGCCGCCGTCCGGCCCGGCGAGGAAGGAGACGGTCGCCGCCACCTCCTCGGGCTCGATCAGCCGCTTGATCGCGTGCGGCGCCAGGATCACCTGCTCGAGCGCCTGCTCCTCGGAGACCCCGTGAGCCTCGGCCTGATCGGGGATCTGGGCCTCGACGAGCGGCGTGCGCACGAAGCCAGGGCAGACGGCCGTTGCTGAGATCCCGGCCTCGGCGCCCTCGAGCGCCAGCGTCCTGACGAGCCCGAGCACGCCGTGCTTCGCGGACACGTAACCGGCCTTGTAGGGGGAGGCGGCGAGGGCATGGGCCGAGGCGATCGCGATGAAGCGCGGCCGGTCAGCCCGGCAGAGCGAGGGCCAGGCGTACTTGGCGAGCAGGAAGGGGCTCGTCAGCAGGATCTTGAGCAGATCGTCCCAGTCGTCCTCGGCGAAGTCGGCGATCGGCGAGACGCGCTGGAAGCCGGCGCCCGCGACCACTACGTCGAGCGCGCCAAAGCGCTCGAGCGCCGCGTCGACCGCGGCGAGGTTGCCCTCGCGGGTGGTCAGGTCGGCCTCGAAAGGCTCGCCCGGGCCGTCCTCGGCGGGCTTCAGGTCGACCGCCAGCACGTCGAGGCCGTCGGCGGCCAGGCGATCGGCGATCGCGCTGCCGATCCCGCTGCCTGCACCGGTCACCAACGCGACCCGCCTACGCTCTCCGGCCGCGTTCACTATTCGTGGATCTCCACTGGAGTCCCGAGCTCGACCGTGTTGAGCATTGCGATGAGGTCGGAGTCGGAAGCACGGACGCAGCCGTTCGAGGCCGCCACGCCGAGGCTGCCGGTGGTGCCGTGGAAGGCGATCCGGCTTCCGCCGATCCAACCGGATGGTCGGAGCGGCTGGTTCGCCGAGATGGCAAGGGCGCAACATCCGTACACGGGGCTGAGGTCGCCCTTGAAGGTGTCGGTGATCGCGAAGCTTCCGGTCGGAGTCGGCGAGTCGGGCGCGCCGACGGTGACGCTGAAGCCGCGAAGCGGTTGGTCGCCCTGCAGCAGGGTCGCGCGACGCTCCGAGAGGTCGACCTCGATCCGGTGGTCCACGAACCCAGTGCCGATCCGGCGTGGGTCGAGCCTCACCCAGGCCAGCTCGCCGTTGGCCGTGTAGGGCGTCGTGACTGCAGCCCAGCGACCTCGCGAGTCGAGCACGGAGAAGACCGTCGGCGAGCCGAACTCGGTCTGCCGGTCGACGGTCTTGACCGGCTCCTCGCCGCCCGGCTCGGGGAACAGTTCGACCTGCTCGCCCGGCTTGACCCAGAGCACCGGGCTGGAGCCTGCGGGGGCATCGACGCTGGGGGTCTTATGGCTGTCCGACCCGGCGGCGCCGGGACGGGCGCGGTCCTCGGCGATCGGCTGCGTGCGCTCGCCGTCGC
>JACDBR010000187.1 GCA_013694825.1 Solirubrobacterales bacterium | reverse complement strand
GCGCGTGATTCCGAACAAGGCCTACCAGGCGCTCGCGACCGGCGTGCCCCTGGTCACCGGCGACACGCCTGCGGCCCGTGAGCTCCTCGCCGACGAGCGGGACGCGCTGCTCGTCCCGCCCGGCGATCCAGCCGCGCTGGCGGCGGCGATCCGCCGCGTGGCAGCAGACCCGGAGCTAGCCCGCAACCTCAGCGAGGGAGGTCGCAGGACCTACGAAGAACAAGCCAGTGAAGAGGTGCTCGGCGCGCGGTGGCGCGGGCTACTCGAAGCCCTGCTGCCATGAGCGCGGCCGGGCACGAGTGGGGAACGGAGCCGGAGTTCGTCGGCCCTCGGCACGACCTGCGCGAGCGCCTGCTGCTCGCTCTCTTCCTGTCCGCGAGCCCGGGGCCGAGCGTGCTCAACGCAGGAGCCGGCCAGGGCAGCTTTTCGCTTCGGCTTGCGCGACTCGGATTCGAGGTGACGAGCATCGACGACTCGCCGGCGGCGGTTGACGTCCTCGGAGATCGCTTGCCGGGCCCGAGCGAGCTCGCCGACGTGACGGCCATGCCCTTCGCCGACGAGAGCTTCGACGCGGCTGTTCTCGGCGAGGTGCTCGAGCACGTGCCCGATGACGCAGGCGCTCTGTCGGAGGTCGCGCGGGTGCTCCGGCCCTGCGGTGTGCTCGCCGTCTCGGTTCCGGCCAACCCGGCGAGCTTCGGCCCCAGCGACCGCTGGGCCGGGCACCTGCGACGGTACAGCCGGCCCATGCTGGTCGAGGCCTGCGAACGAAGCGGCTTCCGGGTGCGCCGCTGCGTAGCGTGGGGCTTCCCCGTCTCGGCGCTTTACCATCGACATCTCTATGAGCGACGGCTCGACCGGCACGGTGCCGCCCCTCCGAGACCCTGGGAGCGGCCTGCGCTCACGGTTCTCTCGCTTCTTCTCCAGGTCGACCGGCTCTTCGTCGGGGTCGAGCGGGGTGCTCTCGGCTACCTCCTCCTGGCAGCGCGCGACTAGCCCGCGCACGCTTCTGTGGGCGTCGATGGCGGCCTACGCCGCCGGGTTCGCGGCACTCTCGACTCTCCGCCACTTGTCGTTCACGACCGGTCGCTTCGATCTCGGGAACATGGTGCAGGCGGTCTGGGCGACAGCCCACGGCCGTCCACTCGCGATCACCGATCTCCAGGGAGAGCAGATCTCGCGCCTCGGCGCACACGTCGATCCCATCCTGGTCGCGTTCGCGCCGCTCTGGTGGCTGTGGCCGAGCCCGGTGATGCTGTTGACCGTGCAGGCGGTGGCCGTCGCCCTGGGCGCGCTCCCCGTCTTTTGGCTCGCGCGCAAGCACCTGGCATCCGAGCGGGCGGCATTGGGGTTCGCGCTTGCGTACCTGCTCTACCCGGCGGTCCAGTGGCTGACGCTGAACGAGTTCCATCCCGTCGCCCTGGCGACTCCGTTGCTCCTCTTCGCGCTCTGGTACCTCGACGAGGACCGCCTGATCGCCTTTGCGGTCTTCGCGGCTGCAGCGTGCCTGACCAAAGAGGAGATCCCACTCGTCGTCGCCGCCCTCGGCGCCTGGTACGCCCTCGCCCGGAGGCGCTGGGTGCCCGGAGCGATCATCACCGTCGCAGGTGTTGCTGTGGCAGCAATCGCCATCGGTGTCGTGATCCCACACTTCAACGAGGGCGCCTCTTCCGCGTTCTACGGCCGCTACGAAGAGGTCGGCGGCTCTCCAAGCGGGATCCTCGAAACCGCTGTGACCGATCCCGGCCGGCTCCTCTCCGTCGCCTTCGACGAGCGCGGGCTACGCTACCTGGCCGAGCTCGTCCTGCCGCTTGCCCTGCTCTGCGTCCTCTCCCCATTGGTGCTCGTTGCCGCACCCGAGCTCGCGATCAACCTCCTGTCGGCGACCCCGACCCAGACGTCGATCCACTTCCACTACACCGCCGGGGCGATCCCGGCGCTCGTCGGCGCGAGCGTCTTCGGGGCCGCGCTCATCTCACGGCGCCGGCCGGGCCTGGCGGTGCCGCTGGCCGGCCTGGCGGTCGTCGCCTCGCTCGCGGCGAACTACCGGCTCGGACCGCTGCCGGTCTGGAGAGAGCTTCCCGGCGGCGAGACGCTGCAGTCCTACGCCACACACGTGTCCGCGCACGACCGGGCGACAGCGCGCGCCGTCGGCCTCGTGCCGGAGGGTGCCGTCGTCAGCGCGACGAACTCGCTCGGAGCCCACCTCTCGGCTCGCCGGCGCGTGCTCAGCTTCCCCTATGTCCGCGACGCCCAGTGGATCGCGGCCGACGAGACCCAGCCGGGCTACGGAGATCGGATAGCGCCACTCGCGACGGCCGTCAGGCTTGCGCGCGTCCGGCGCAACCCCGCCTGGAAGCTCGTGTTCGCCGAGGACGGCGTGCTCGTCTTCCGGCGGGTAGGTCCCTAGATCGGGACGGCCTGCGGCACGAGGTAGACGCAGAGCGCGAACGCGAGGACGCGTGCGAGCCGGTCCTCCTCCGCTGCCGCCAGAGGAACGATCCACGCCGTGTACCAGGCCGCAAGCCACGGGGTCGCAAGCAGGAAGAGCCCGCCCGCCAAGGCCAGGCGCTCCTCGCCGTGCCGCGCTCGGCGTAGCAGAGCCGCATAGGCCACGGCGAACCCGCCGACAGCGACTCCGAGCGCCGCCGGTCTGGGCAGGCCGAGCTGTTGGAGGCGATGCGGGATCGAGTAGCTCGTCTCTTCCGCCGCATTCGCGGCGAGCGGGCCGAAGGCCGACAGCCACTGCCAATCGTAACGCCACGTTGCAAGTGCGAGCACCGCAGCAGACGCGATCACGAAGCCGGCAAGGCCTGCGCGGCGGCCCGTGGCGCGGGCCTCGAGAAGGTGCAGCGGCAGGAAGAGGAGCGGAACCCACTTCACGAGTACCGCGAGCGCCCACGCCGCTCCCGCTGCACGCGGGCGGCCGAAGACGCTGAAGGCGAGTGCGCCCATGACCAGCACGGCCAGCCAGGCGTCATTGTGGCCGCCACCCCCGAGATGGAGCGCGAGCAGCGGGTTCCAGCCGGCGAACGCGCAGGCGAGTGCCCGCCGGCGAGCCAGCAGCGTCGCCAGCAAGGCTGCCCCGAGAGATGCTGCCGCGGCAATCGCCTTGTAGATCCAGGCCGCGGTGTCCTCGGACTCACCCGCTGCGAGCGCGATCGGCTCCGACGCGAGAGTGAAAGCGGGACCGTAGACCGATGTCGTGTCGCGCCAGTCCTCGCCGATGTGCCGGAAGGCCGGATCGGCGGGAAACTCCTCCGGCGGATCGCGGTACGGGTTCCCATCCTGGACGGCTGCGATCCGCCCGTAGGCCCAGTAAGTCCAGGCGTCGGTCGAGATCAAGAGCGGCGCGGCCAGCGGCGCGAGCTGGATCGCCACCGCAAGCGTGACCACGGTTCGCAGCCCGGCGTGGGTTCGCGCGAGGGCGAGCAACCCGAGCCCATACGCGGCGAGCGCGGCGAGCGCGGAGCCGAGGAAGATCCAGGCCCAGGTCGCCTTTCCCTCGGCGTGGCCACCGTTCCTCGGGACGAGCGGCGAGTCGCTGGGCCACGCTACGGCGGCGCAGACGATCACCAGCCCCAACACGGCAAGCCCCGCCGCGAGCACGGCGGGAGTCGGGCGCCGACTACGCGCCAGGAGGAGGCGGCGGCTGTGGCGGCTGCGGCTCGGGCG
>JACDBR010000184.1 GCA_013694825.1 Solirubrobacterales bacterium | reverse complement strand
GCGTCGAGGAGCCCAAAGATGGTCACCTCCGGCGTCACCGACAACAGCTCGACGTCGTCGGGGGTGACCGCCCGGCCGTCGGCGTAGGTGACCAGCTTGCAAATCTCGCCGTCGAGCAGACCCAGGTCATCCGGGGCGAGCTGGGCGAGCTGACGCACTGCCGCCGCCTCGAGCTTGCCGCCGTGGTGCTTCGCCCGCCGCTCGATCCACCTGCCGAGGTCGCCTGGCCGCGGCCGATCGTAGGCGTGGATATGGGCACGTTCAGGCGGGAGGCGCCCCGCGACGATGGCGGGGTCGAGCGCGTCCTCGACCAGCACCAGCGCCGTCGAGGGGGGGATCAGAGGCAAGTAGTCGAGCAATGCCTCGAGCGCGTCGTTGTCCCGCACCGGGGTAGCGGTCGCACGGGTTCTGGCGGATTTCCCGCGCCGCGCCGCCGGCTTGCTGGCGCCGGCCAGTCGGCCGAGTAGGCCGTGGACGATCACCAGCCGACGGTCGGCCATGAACGGCAGGGCATCGGCATGCGCGCGGACGTCGCCCAGGCCGATATCGCCGCCGAACAGCTCGGACAGGTTGTACTCGCCCGTCGGCTCGGCGAGCATCCGCCTCTTCAGCCCACGGACCTGCTCGTCGCGCGTGAACCGGTCGGAGCCGTAGAGGACGTAGACGAGATTCGGCTTCACGCGCCCAGAACGCGCCAGGAATGCGTGTAGACGTTCATGCTGGCCGACCTAATGTAGCCGATCACGGTGATGTTCAGCCGCTCGGCTAGACTCACCGCGAGCTGCGTCGGCGAGGTCCGCGAGCCCACGATCGGCGCGCCCATGATGGCCGCCTTGAGCAGCATCTCCGAGGAGATCCGACCGGACGCGACCAGCACCCCGCGGCGGCTGGAGATCCCACGTAGCAGGCACTCGCCCTGGATCTTGTCGAGCGTGTTGTGGCGCCCGATGTCCTCCCCGACCGCCAGAATCCCCCCGGCCGGGTCGGCCAGGATGGCGGTGTGGACGCCGCCGGACTGTCGGTACAGCTCTGCGTGGTTGTAGAGCTCGCGCAGCAGGCCGTACACCTGGGTCGGTCGGACCCGCACGTCGTCGTCCGCCAGCCGGAAGCGCTCCAACTCGGTCAGGTACGCGCCGAAACTCACGCCACCAGTGCAGCCAGACGTGATGATCTTGCGCTTCGGCAGCTCGGGCAGCGCTCGGGCAAGCCGCACGTCCGCCACCCGGTCCTCCAGGCAGACCCGGAGGTAGTCGAGATCCTCGACGCTCTCGATCAGCCCCTCCAGGTAGAGGAACCCGACGACCAGCGCGTTAAGCTGATGGGGCGAGCACATCAACTGGACCAGCTCCTGATCGCCGACCAAGATACTCAGGCGGATCTCGGCAATCACTGCCTCCTCGACCGCGTGCCCGACCCCCTCGCGGAACCGCACGTAGCGCCGCCGAACCACCGGCTTCGGGGAGACCTCTTCGAGTGGCGAGCCGGCGACAGCCGGACTGGCGACCTCGGGCTCAATCGTCATACAACTCACCCTCGTCGCCGACCAGATCCAGGCGGAAGCCAGGCTCGGGCGGACGGGCGTGCCCGCGCTCGAGGGCCGCCAGGTCGAGGTGGACCGATGCCAGGTCGTCGAGCGCGAGCATCTCAGGCGGGCTCGGGTCGAAGGCGTTGCCGGCCTTGAGGTAGCCCTGGCAGCGGTGGCAGACGTCGACCCGGAAGCGGCGCTCGCCCTCGATCTGAAGGTAGCCCAGCGAGTCATGATCGTCGATGCCGCAGAACGGGCAGTACAGGCGCGACGCGGTCCAGTCGGATCCGCAGCGCCCGCAACGCAAGTGGCGGGACAGCTCCGGCCCGCGCAGCTCGGCCAGGATCGGCCAGGCGCCGCAGAGCGGACAGTAGCCTCGCGACCACGTCGCGGCCGCGAGCGGAGTCGCCAGATGCTCGGCGTACGCCATCAGGATCGGCCGCGCGCTGAGCTGCGCCAGGGTCTGGAGGAGGTCCGCGTCGATATCGGCCTGGATGGCGACCTGCTCGACGTGATCGGCGTGGTTGACAAACGCCTCGGCGACGACGTGCTCGACGTGCAGCCGATGGTCGCGGGCGGCGACCGCGACAACCGCGACTCCCTCCGCGCTCTCCGGACGCGTCCGAAGCAGGTTGACCAAGCGCCCGAAGACGTCGCGGATGAAGCCGTCGTCGAGGTAGACGTCCTCGCCGTGGAGCAGCGGCGTGCCGGCCTCGAGCTTGTCCCGCGCTCGCTGGGCCGGCAGGACGATCGGCCGCGTGGGCGCGCTCACGCCATAGATGCAGCCCAGGAGCGCCGACTGCAACGCCGCCGCCTCCGCCAAGCTCGGGTTCGTCTTGACCAGCGCCTGCACCCGCCGATCGAGCAACGACTGTTCCACTCGGCTCCTTGCGCCCTGTCCCTCGCGACAAGTGTACCAGCCACCGACGCGACCCACCGGAAAACGTCCCCTCCCAACGGCGACGCGCGTTGAGATACACGTGCGTCCGACGACTCTCGCCGCGCTGATCTTCGCGATGCTGGCCCTGGTGGCCTGTCGTGCGCCGACCCCGTCGCCCGAGCTCGAGCCGCCGGCCGCGGCAACGCCAGCGC
>JACDBR010000011.1 GCA_013694825.1 Solirubrobacterales bacterium | reverse complement strand
GCGCAGAAGATCGCCTCGGCGCCGGCGGCAGCCTCGCCAACGCTCCCGACGGCGCGATCCAGCGCTCCGAGCTCGACCGCTCGGCCGCGGGCAGGCGGATCGGGATCCCAGCCGGTCACGTCGGCGCCGAGGCGCTCGCGCGCCGCCAGACCGATCGAGCCCCCGATCAGGCCGACGCCGAGAACGCTGATCCGCATGGACGGCCCGGAAGTCCCCGCCCGCGCTAGACGGCCGAGTACTCCTTGCCGGCGATCTCGACGATGCTGCGGACCTTCGCCGCGTAGTCGGCGAATTGGCTGCTTCGCAACTGCTGGGGGCCGTCGCAGATCGCGTGCTCGGGATCGTTGTGGACCTCGACGATGATCCCGTCGGCACCGGCCGCCGCGGCGGCGAGCGACATCGGCTCGACCCAGTCGCGACGACCGGTCGCGTGGCTCGGGTCGACGAGGACGGGCAGGTGGGTCAGCTCCTTGAGGGCCGGGATCGCCAGCAGGTCGAGGGTGAACCGGTAGGCGCTTTCGTAGGTGCGGATCCCTCGCTCGCAGAGCAGCACGTTGGGATTGCCCTCCTTGAGCACGTACTCGGAGGCCATCAGCAGCTCATCCAGCGTCGCCGAGAGGCCCCGCTTGAGCAGCACCGGCAGGCCGGTGCGCCCGGCCTCGGAGAGCAGGGTGTAGTTCTGCATGTTGCGGGCGCCGATCTGGATCACGTCGGCGACCTCGACGACGTCGGCGACGTCGCGCGCGTCCATCAGCTCGGTGACGGTCGGCAGCCCGGTCTCCTGCTTGGCCTCGGCGAGCAGCCGCAGCCCCTCGACCCCGAGGCCGTGGAAGCTGTAGGGCGAGGTTCGCGGCTTGTAGGCGCCGCCGCGGAACATCGTCGCGCCTGCCGCGGCGACGACCCGGCCGACGTCGATCGTCTGCTCGCGGCTCTCGACCGTGCAGGGCCCGGCGATCAGCCCGAAGTGATCGCCCCCGATCCTTCGCCCGTCGACCTCGACCACCGTGCGCTCGCCTTTTCGGAACTGCGATGAGGCGAGCTTGTAGGGCTTGGTGATCGGGACCAGATGATCGACGCCCTCGACACCCTCGAGCCCGAGCCCGGAAACGCGGTCGCGATCGCCTATCGCCCCGATCACGGTCAGCAGCTCGCCGCGCGAAACGTGCGCCGAGCAGCCGACCTGCTCGACCCGGTCGACTACGTGGGCGATCTGCTCGTCGCTCGCCCCTTCTCTCATCACGATCATCATCGCTGTGCTGCCTTTCGAAAGATCCCGGTGCTCAAAGCTAGGTGGAGTGCGCTTGGCGACCCGGCGAGGGTCGCTCTACGGCGTCCGGCGTAAGAATCCTGGTCTTGAGAGGGGCATACCCCGCCCGGCCGGACGCCTAGCTAAATCGCCAATACCAGTACGACGTCGAGGCACGGCCGAGCCCGGCGCCGAGCGCCGGGAGCTGCGAGCTGATCGTGCTAAAGCGCCGCATGAGCCGATCATTTGTAGCAGGCGCCGCCGGGGGCGGCAACAACGGGTGGTCCCTCCGGCACGTGCCGTGGGATGCTCGGCGCCCAGTCGCGACGCCGGCCGGGACCGCGCAGGACCGGCGCGATCGCCGGCTCTCAGGCTCACCCGTTCAGCGCGGCGTCTAGCGCTTCGAGAAACCGCGAGTTGTGAGCGCGCGTCCCGTAGGAGACCCGGATGTGTCCAGGTCCGCCGAGCGGCGTGCCGGCGCGGACTACGACGCCGCGCTCCGCGAGCCTCGCGACGAGCGCCGTCTCGTCGTGATCGCCGAGCCCGACCCAGGAGAAGTTGGCCTCCGAGTCCGATGTCTCGAGGCCTAGCTCACGGACGCCCTGCTCGATGAAGATGCGCTCGGCGACCGTGCGCTCGACGCGCTCGGCGACGTCATCGGAGTGGCGGATCGCCTCGGCGGCTGCCGCCTGGGCGATCGCGTTGACGCTGAACGGCTGGCGGACCGCGTCGACGGCGGCGCGGAAGCGTGACGAGCCGAGCGCGTAGCCGACCCGCAGCCCTGCGAGGCCATAGACCTTCGAGAACGTGCGAAGGCAGACCAGGTTGGAGAACTCGCGCCGCAGGTCGAGCGTCGCGTCGGGATCTTCGGCGAGCTGGAACTCGACGTAGGCCTCGTCGAGGATCACGGTGACGTGGTCGGGAACCTCGGCCATGAAGGCGGCGATGCGCTCGCTGCGATGGTGTGTGGCTGTCGGGTTGTTGGGGTTGCAGACGACGACGAGCTGGGTCGCGGCGGTGATCTCGGCGAGCATCGCGTCGAGGTCGTGGCGGTCGTCGTCGCTCAGCGCGACGCGGATCTCCCGCGCGCCGGAGAGCGGCGCCAGGTAGGGATAGATCGAGAACGAGGGCCACGCGTAGACGAGCTCGGCGCCCGGCTCGCAAAGCGCGAGGGATGCCGCCAGAAGGATCTCGCAGGAGCCGTTGGCGACGGCGACCTCGCCGCCCGGGACCTCGAAGCGCTCGGCGATCCGGCGCCGCAGCAAGGTGGCGTCAGGGTCGGGGTAGCGGTTCGACGCCACGGCCGCACGGGCGATCGCCTCGATCACCCTCGGGTGCGGCGGCTGGGGCGACTCGTTCGAGGCGAGCTGCGCGATGTCCTCGCTGGAGATCGCCTCCGGCGCCTTGCCATGCGGCACACCGGCCTTGTAGCCAGGAATCCTGGCGAGCTTGTCGGCGAACGTGATCGTCATCGGCCATATTGTCGCGAAGCCGGGGCGCCGAGAGCCAGCGGCCCTCCGCGCCCTACTCCCGCCTCAGCCCTCGCCGGTAGAGCACCAGCTCCATTCGCAGCTCGGCGTCCCAGCCGCCGGGTCCTGCGAGCGTCCAGCCCTCGCGCTCGTAGAAGCGTCGGGCTCGGGCGTGAGGGCGCGGAGTCAGCAGCTCCATCGAGTCGTAGCCGCGCGCGGCGGCGTCGGCGACCGCCCAGGCGAGCAGCCGGCCGGCGAGCGGGCGACCGCGCCACGGTGCGGCGACGAAGAGCTGCCAGAGGTAGGCGACCGTCCGGTCTCGCCCCTCGAGCCTCGACTCGGAGGCTGCCATCCACAGCACGTGCCCGAGGTCGCGACCCTCCTCCCAGGCGATCACGCCACGGCCC
>JACDBR010000107.1 GCA_013694825.1 Solirubrobacterales bacterium | reverse complement strand
GCAGTCCGACGTCCGAGCCCGCGCTGATGCTGGCAAGCGAGATCAGCGGCACGATCTCGTTGATCGGGGTCTCGAGGCGTTAGGCCGGTCGCCGTCCGGATCGACGGCCGCGCTTACCACGGCGCCGGGCCGACGACGCGACCGCTAGGTTGGCTCGCCCGTGATCGCTGACTACCTGCTGCTGCTGCTTGCCTTCGCCCTGATCCTGGCCGGAGCGCTGATCTTCACCAACGCGGTGGAGTGGGCCGGCCACCGGCTCAACATGGGCGAGGGTGCCGTCGGCAGCCTGCTGGCCGCGGTCGGCACGGCAATGCCCGAGACGCTGATCCCCGTCGTCGCGATCATCGGCGGCGCGGCGGGCTCGGAGGACGTCGCGATCGGCGCGATCATCGGTGCCCCGTTCCTGCTCGCGACGATCGCGATGATGCTCGTCGGCGTCGCCGCGCTGATCTACAAAGGCCGCCGCGAGCAGGGGACCGACCTCAGGGTCGATGCCTCGACGCTCGAGCGCGACCTGCGCTTCTTCCTGATCTTCTTCACCGTCGGGATCCTGCTCGGCATCGACTTCGTCCCGGCGGTGGTACAGATTGCCGGCGCGGTGCTGCTCCTCGGCGCCTACGTCTACTACGTCTACCGCACCATTCGCGACCAGTCCGATATCCAGGACTCGGACGAGATCAAGCCGCTCTACGTCTCTCGTGTGCTGCGACGAGACGACGCCGAGCAACCGAGCACGCTGCTGATCGCCTTCCAGTTCATCCTCGGCCTCGGGGTGATCGTCGGAGCCGCCGAGCTGTTCGTCGAGGAACTGATCACGACCGCGGAGGCGATCGGCGTCGAGCCGATCGTGCTCTCGCTCGTCCTCGCGCCGCTGGCCACCGAGCTGCCCGAGAAGGCCAACAGCTTCTTCTGGGTCAGGGAGGGCAAGGACAGCCTGGCGCTCGGCAACATCACCGGCGCGATGGTCTTCCAGTCGACGATTCCGATCTCCTTCGGTCTGATCTTCACCGACTGGTCGCTGGACGCCTACAGCTTCATCTCGGCGGGGCTCGGGATCGCCGGAGGCTTCCTCGCCTACGAGGTGCTGCATCGGCGCGGGCACTTCGTGGCCCCGGCGATCATCGCCTGGGGGGCGCTCTACGCGGTGTTCCCGATCTACGTGATCATCGCCTAGGCCGCCGGCAGCTCCTCGAGCGCGGCGAGCACGAGCTCGTCGTGGGTCTTCGGCGAGACCTTCGGGAAGACCTTGGCGACCACGCCCTCGCGATCGATCAGGAAGGTCACGCGCTGGACTCCCCAGTAGGTCTTGCC
Organism: Solirubrobacterales bacterium; assembly: GCA_013694825.1. GTDB lineage: Bacteria > Actinomycetota > Thermoleophilia > Solirubrobacterales > 70-9 > JACDBR01. The sequence goes on along the minus strand of JACDBR010000107.1, from coordinate 1,422 downwards.
GTACATCCGCTTCTCGGCCCAGGTTCCGTACAGCTCGGCGACCTCGTGATTCTCGTCGGCCAGGAGCGTGAACTCGAGCTCGTGCTTCGCGGCGAAGCGCGAGACGGCCCCCACCGGGTCGGGGGAGACGCCCAGTACTCGGGCACCGGCGCGCTCGTAGTCGCGACGGTGATCGCGGATGCCGCAGGCCTGGGTCGTGCAGCCCGGCGTGTCGGCGCGCGGATAGAAGTACAGCACCACGGGCGCGCCGCGCAGCTCGGAGAGTCTGACCTCCTGGCCGCCCTGATCGGCGAGCACGAAGTCCGGCGCGCTCTCGCCCTCGCTCAGCATTCCGCGCCCAGCGTAGATGACCCGGGCCAGCGACCGCGATCGGCGGCGTACAGGACATGCGGCAGGCCGACGTGGACGAACTCGTGGGAGAAGCGCATCCCGAGCTTGTCCATGACGCGGCGCGAGCGCGTGTTGCCCGACATCGTGTAGGAGATCACCTGCTCGAGCCTCGCGGTCTCGAAACCCCAGCGGATCGAGGCCGCGGCTGCCTCCGCGGCCAGGCCCTCGCCCCAGCGCCGCGGCGCCACCGACCAGCCGACCTCCACCCGCTCCGCGCTCTCGATCGTCACCGACCGCAACCCGATCATCCCGATCACCTCGCCACTCGCGCGCTCGCGCCACCACCACAGCGTGTAGCCGTCGGCGCGCTGCCCCTCGAGGCCGCGCTCGAGCATCTCGAGCGCCTGACCGCGGGTCCGCGGGCCGCCGAGCGAGCCGGGCCAGTGCCAGCCCGCGACGTCGGGATCCGCGAAGTGGGAGGCAGCGAAGTCGAGGTGCCGAGCCGGGCTCGGGACCTCCGCGATCAGGCGCCGCGAGTCGGGCGGAGCCGGCTCACTCCTCCTCAGGATCGGGCTCCGGGGCGTCGGGCTCGTCGATGACCACGTCACCCTCGTCGACCTCCAGCGTCGTCTCGGAGACCTCGGTGGCGCCGGCGTGGTACCCGGTCTGGAAGTCCTCCATGGTGGCGTCGAGCGCGTCGGCGTCGACCGGGATCTCGTCCGAGATTCGGACCCAGTCGGCGCCTTCGTAGGCCTCCATGTCGAAGACCTCCTGGTCGATCGAGACAGAGTCGTCGACCACGACCACGACCTCGGTCTGCGGGTTGAAGTAGGTGCCCGGACGGACCAGCAGATCCTCGAGCTCGATGCGGCGATCTTCGTCAGGGGGCTCGGTCACGGCGCGGATCCTAGACCAGCCGGTACGGCGGCTCGCGAGGATCCCGGTCAGCTCGGGCGGTCGAGCTCGTCGAGCCGGCGCTGGACCTCTGAGTCTACGTCGAGCGGCCCGAGTCCGCGTCGCGCGCGACGCGCGTTGCGGCCCTCGACCAGCGCCCGGACCTCGGCGACCAGCTCGCGGTCGCGGCGCACCTCC
>JACDBR010000100.1 GCA_013694825.1 Solirubrobacterales bacterium | reverse complement strand
CGCCCGCACCGAGCGCGGGTTGGCGCGCCACGGGATCTTCAGCCTGCTCGACGTGCACCAGGACCTCTACAACGAGCGCTTCGAGGGCGAGGGCTTTCCCGACTGGGCCGTGGTCGGCGACGCGGCGACGATTCCGGCTGAGCCGAAGCAGGGCTTCCCGGCCAACTATCTCGGCATGGAGGCGCTCAACCGCGCCTTCGACAACTTTTGGATGAACGAGCCGGATGCTGCGGAGCGGCCGCTCCGGGGCTCCTTCGCGGCGATGTGGAAGCAGATCGCCAAGCGCTTCAAGGGCCGCGGCCACGTGCTCGGCTACAACCTGCTCAACGAGCCTTGGCCGGGGTCTCAGTATCCGAGCTGCACTTCGAACGCCGGCTGTCCGGGCTTCGACACGCAGTTCCTCGAGCCCTTCTCCGAGCGCGTGATCGCGGCGATCCGCAAGGTCGACCGCCGCAGCCTCGTTTGGTATGCGCCGCTGCTGCTCTTCGACTTCGGCGCCGACACCTCACACGGCGACACGGGCGATCCCAACGCGGGCTTCGCCTTCAACATGTACTGCCTCGGCGAGGTGTTCCCCGACCAGGTAGGGACGATCGGCGACGGCAGCTGCGAGACCGGCTACGACCTGACGCTCGACAACGCGGAGGAGCAGAGCGCCGAGACCGGGGACGCGCTGCTGCTGACCGAGTTCGCGGCCACGGACGACCTCGCCACGGTCGAGCGGGTCGCCGAGCTCGCCGACCAGCGGATGATCGGCTGGCAGCAATGGCACTACTGCGACTGCAGGGACCCCACCACGACCGGGACCGGGCTGCAGTCCCTGGTCTCGAATCCACACAAGCCACCGCGTGGCGAGAACCTCAACCGCGGGAAGCTGCTCGTCTCCTCACGGCCCTATCCACGTGCGACCAGCGGTACCCCGCGCTCCTACTCGTTCGTGCGCGCCAAGCGCCGGTTCGAGCTCCGCTACTCCACGACCGCACCTGACGGCAAGCGCCGAGCGCGGCGGCTGCCTACCGAGGTCTTTCTGCCGCCGGTCCACTACGGCGACGGCTACAGGGTGAACGTCAAGGGGGCCGAGGTGGTCTCGCCGCATGGAGCTCGGGTGCTCAAGCTCAAACGCCACCGAGCCGCCAAGCGGGTCTCGGTGGTCGTTCGCCCGCCGCGCGCTCGCTGAGCCGGCGTCCGCCGACGGGTGACGACCGCTTCCAAAGCGGGTAGGCGTGACCTGACTCGACGAAAGGACCCGATGACTTCCCAGACATCCAGCGTTCCCAGCATCCAGCTCAACTCCGGCGGCACGATCCCGCAGCTCGGCTTCGGCGTCTTTCAGATCGACCCGGAGGAGACCGAGCAGGCGGTCCATGCCGCGCTAGCGACCGGCTATCGCAGCATCGACACGGCGGCGATGTATGGCAACGAGCCCGAGGTCGGCAGCGCGATCAAGGAGTCGAGACTGGGCCGGGGCGAGGTCTTCGTGACCACGAAGCTCGGCAACGGGGACCACGGCGCCAGCCAGGCCAAGCACGCCTTTTCACAGAGCCTCTCGAAGCTGGCACTCGACTACGTCGACCTCTACCTGATCCACTGGCCGCGCCCCAACGAGGGCCGCTACGTCGAGACCTGGAAGGCGCTGGAGGAGCTCAAGGCCGAGGGGATGGTGCGCGAGATCGGCGTCTCCAACTTCACCGAGGAGCATCTGGAGAAGCTGATCTCCGAGACCGAGATCGTGCCCGCGATCAATCAGGTCGAGCTCCACCCGCGCTTCCAGCAGCACGGACTGCGCCACTTCCACGACGAGCAGGGAATCGCGACCGAGGCCTGGAGCCCGCTCGCCCAGGGCGGCCTGACCGACGACGAGACGCTGGCGGCGATCGCCGAGGCCCACCGCAAGACCTCCGCCCAGGTGATCCTGCGCTGGCACGTGCAGATCGGCAACGTCGTGATCCCGAAGTCGGTCACCCCGGAGCGGATCGAGGAGAACTTCGAGCTCTTCGACTTCGAGCTCTCAGACGAGGAGCTCAGCCAGATCGACGGTCTCGACCGCGGCGAGCGGATCGGCCCTGACCCCGACCAGTTCGGCTAGGGGACGGGCGAGAACCTCCGGTTGCAGCCCTGGATCGCGTCGACGTCCCCACCGGCGCCCTGGATGCAGGAGAGCAGCTTGTTGGCCTCCCGCACCTGAACCCTGTTCGCGGCCTGAGAGGTTCGCTGCAGCTTCTGTGAGCGCCTGATCGATCGCTTGATCTGCGGCGAGATGTCGGTCGCCTGCTGAATCGAGCTGCCGACCGTGTCGAACGCCTTGTCCGTGGTCTCGAGCGTCGGCTTGACGACGAAGAAGTAGACGGCAGCCAGGATCGCGACGGTGCTCAAGACCTTGATGAGCGGATTGATGAAGGTTCCCGCGCCGATCATCTCGCCCCCCGGCCTCGGCTGACTGCTGTGTGGAGCCCGAACCTATATGAGTGCAGCCCGGCGCGGCAGGCCGCGCGAGCGGCGCCTCCGGCCGTGATCTGCGCGCCGAGCGCCAGGCGGGGAACGGGGGTCCGACGAGACCGCAAAATGCGATCTCGGGGCGGGCTCGACCACGGATCCCGGCTCTATCCTCGGACTCGATGACGCTGCCCGCGATGGAGAGTCGCGCCTAGATGGCCAAGGACACCGAGAAGCTGATCCGCCAGCTCTCGCTGATCTCGTTCCTGATGGCTCACGGCAGGCCGGTCTCGGCGCTCGAGATCAAGCGCGAGGTGGAGGGCTACTCGTCGATGAACGAGGACGCTTTCGCGCGCCGCTTCTACGCTGATCGCGCCGAGCTCGAGAGCCTCGGCATCTCGCTCCAGGTCGAGCGTCCCGCGGAGGGCTTCTTCGAGGCCGAGCTCTATGCGCTGCCGCCAGAGAACTACTACCTGCCGGCGATCGAGTTCTCCGATGGCGAGCTGGCGGCGCTGCGCACGGCGCTCGGCCTGCTCGATGGCGAGTTCGCCTACGCCGAGCCGCTTCGCCTCGCTCTCCAGCAGGTCTCGTGGGGACGTCCGAGCCCGCTCGACGAGCCTGACATGACGCCGATCGACGTCAAGCTCCAGCCTTCGGCGGGAGGCCGCGAGCTATCCCAGTGCCTGGCCAAGATCGAGACCGCGATCTCGCGCCGCAAGACGATCGAGTTCAGCTACTACACGATGCAGCGCGACGAGGTCGCCGACCGCAAGGTCGACCCCTACCACCTCGTCTTCCGCGAAGGGCAGTTCTATTTGATCGGCCACTCGCACGAGCGGGAGGACGTGCGGGTCTTCCGGCTCTCACGGATTCGCGGCAAGGTTTCCTACGCGACCAAGGCCGAGCACGACTTCACGCCGCCGAAGGACTTCAACCGCCGCGATTACGCGACGCGCGCCGACTGGCAGATGGGCGGCATCGAGGGCACGGCCAAGGTCTTCGTCGGCGACCGGATCGCCTGGCTGGTCGACCGCGACTTCGGCACCTACGGCTCGATCTCCCAGACCGGGGCCAATGGCAAGGGGAACGGTGCCCACGACGAGGGCGCGCTGTTCGAGACCGACTACGCCTCGCCGCGACAGCTCGTCTCCTGGGTACTCGGCTGGCGCCAGAACGCCAAGGTCGTCGAGCCCTCCGAGCTGGCCGAGTTCGCCGAGCAGCGCCGTGAGCTGGTCCGAGAGCGTCATCTGGGCGGCTTCGAGCTCGCCAAGACGGTCGCCAGGCCGCTCGACGAGGACGGCCCGCCGCCGAAGCGAAACGGCTCGAGCCGCTCCGGCAGCCGAGCGGAGTCGGCGATTCGGCCCGAGCGTTTCGCTCGCCTGGTCAGCCTGGCGGGGCTGCTGATGGCCGCCACGCGGACGGAGGAGCGGCTCAGCGCCCAGCAGGTGTGTCGCGACCTCAACGTCTCGATCGACGAGCTTCGGGAAGACATCGACGTCCTCAACGTCGTCAACTTCGGCGGCGGCACCTACGTCCTGTTCGCCGAGATCATCGGCGACGAGATCGAAGTGGATGCCGACACCTACGGTGACAACTTCGCCCGACCGGCGCGACTGCTGCCGCTCGAGGCCAAGGCGCTGGTCGCGGCGATCGACCTATTCGGCGATCACCTGCCGCAGGGCAGCCTCAGCTCGGCGCGCGAGAAGATCGTCGCCGCGCTCGGCCACGACCCCTCTCGCGAGGGTCTCGAGATCGCGACGGGCGGCGACGACTCAGAGGTCGTCGGCGCCGTCAACCAGGCGATCGAGGCGGCGCGCGTGCTCGAGCTCGACTACTACAAGGAGAACGAGGACGAATTCGTCGAGCGGCGGGTGGAGCCCTACGGGCTCGTCAAGGGCCGCGAGGGCTGGTACCTCGGCTGCTTCGACCTCGGCCGCGGCGACAGCCGCCACTTCAGGCTCGACCGGATCCGCGCCGTACGGATCGCCGACGATGCCTTCGAGCGCCGCGAGCAGATCGTTGAGCAGCTCGCCGAGCAGGAGTGGCTCGTCCACGGCGAGGTCGGCTCGGCGGGCGTCGCGCGGGTCTGGGT
>JACDBR010000078.1 GCA_013694825.1 Solirubrobacterales bacterium | reverse complement strand
GCGTTGGCGCCGCGGCGCTCTTCGCGGTCCTGGCGCTGCTGATGGTCAGGGCACTCGGCGCCGACGCGCTGCATTCGCCGACCGCGTCCGCGGGAGAGCTGCGTGCCCTCGTCCAGCGCTCGAGCGTGCTCGGGGCGCTCAACGATGCCCTGCCGCCGTCCGGACCGCTGCTTCGCGTCCTGCGGGAGGTCTCGCCGACCCCGGTCGTCAGAGGCCCCGATCCCGACGTTCCGCCGCCCGATCCCACGCTTGCCGACGATCCAGAGATCGACGCGGCCGCGCGCAGCGTCGTCCGGGTCACCGGGGTGGCTTGCGGCCTCGGGGTCGCCGGCTCGGGCTGGGTGGCGAGGCCGGGGATAGTCGTCACCAACGCCCACGTCGTCGCAGGACAGGAGGAGACCCTCGTGACCAGTGCCGACGGTGTCGAGAGCGAGGCCCAGGTGGTCTTCTACGAGCCTCGCGACGACCTCGCTGTTCTCGCGGGCGGCGATTTGGACGTGCCTGCCCTGGGCCTCGACAGCGCGCCATTGAAGGGGGAGGGGGGGGCCGTCGCCGGCTATCCCGAGAACGGTCCCCTGACCGTCGTCCCGGCGCGACTCGGCACAACCGGTGTTGTCGCCAGCCAGGATTCCTACGGGCGTGGCCCGATTCGCCGCCGGATGACCGCGTTCCGGGCCGACGTGCGTTCGGGCACCTCGGGCGGGCCGGTGCTCGATGGACGCGGCAGGGTGATGGCGACGGTCTTCGCCGCAAGCGCCGAGCAGGGGCCGCCGAGCGGGCTCGGCGTCCCTAACGAGCTCGTCGCCGCCGCCTTGGAGGGCCCGCTGGAGCCCGTCGAGCCGGGCCCCTGCGCGGCCTGACGCGGTCGCGGCTCGGCCTCAGGAGCGCCGTCGACTAATCTCGGCCGTGGTGAGCAAAGCTTCCTTGCAGGGAGGGGTCGCCGAGGTTCCGGGAGACCGGACAGCGCCGATCTGCCCCAACTTCCATGCCGCGATTGAGACGATCGGGCGCCGCTGGACGGGCGCGATCCTCTGGTGCCTGATCGAGCGGCCGCACTACTTCGCCGAGCTCGCGGCCGTGATCCCCGGCCTCTCGGATCGGCTGCTCTCGGCGAGGCTGCGCGAGCTCGAGGCCGAGGGCCTGGTCGAGCGTTCGGTCGAGGACGGCGCGAAGCCGCGGGTGCGCTACTCGCTGAGTAAGAAGGGGGCCGAGCTCGAGCCATGCATGCGCGAGCTCACGGGCTGGGCCCGACGCTGGGGCGTCGCCGGCTGAGCCTGCCGCCGGCGCGCGCTGGACAAGGAGGCCCCCCGCTCAGCTCGGGCGGTCTGGCTCACCACTCGCGTGGATTGCCCGGTGGGATCTCGTCTCGCACCAGCACCGCTTCGACCACCTCCACCGGCGGACGGCCGGTCGTCTGCCTGAACTCATCCAGGCCGCCCGGCTCGAGCTCGGCGAAGGCGGTCTCGACGGCGCGCAGGTAGGCGGCGATGATCACTGCGCCGGCCGGAGCCCTGGGGTGGTGGTGCTGGGGCTTGGCGCTGAAGGCGATCACCCGGCCCTCGAAGGTCGGGCTGACGGCATCGGTCACCTCGACCGGGTCGTAGCGGATCTCGCGCAGCGCAAGCCGCTCGAGCTCGGCCTCGTCGAGCTCGATCAGTGCTCCGTTGGGGGCCGGCGCGGCGGTCTCGGGCCTGAGGTCGAGGCCGAGGCACCAGCTCAGAGCCGAGCCGTCGGAGGCGCGGGCGAATCCCTTCTCGGCGCGCGCGTTGTCGCGCCCCTGCGTCCAGCCCCGCCGCCAGCCCTCGAGCCTGGCGGGAATCGCTCGGCGGACCGGCCTCGCCAGGGTCTGGGCGGCGCTCGCGGGGCTGACCAGCGAGCCGTAGGCGAAGACCGCGAGGCGACTCAAGCCGCGACCCTCGGGCGATCGGGAATCTCCGTGTGCGTGCACAGCGTGCGCCGCGCCGGGCAGTCGTGACAGAGGGCGCGGTGCGGGTTGTCGGTGACCTCGTAGCTCCCGGCCGCGATGCGCCCGGTCGCCCCGCGCAGCCGCCCCCGGGCGTGCTCGAGCTCATCGGGGCCGAGCTCGGCGAGGATCGGCTCGTCGGGGCGCTCCAGGAAGACATACGCCGTGCGCACGCCCCGCGGCGCTCCGCGTGCCGCCGCCAGAGCGTAGATCTCGCGCTGAAGGCCGTAGCGGTCGGCCAGATCGGCCGGATCCGCCTTACCCACCCGGTCGGTCTTGTAGTCGACGACGAACACTCCGTCGTCGTCCTCGACCAGCAGGTCGATGTAGCCCTCGACGTA
>JACDBR010000062.1 GCA_013694825.1 Solirubrobacterales bacterium | reverse complement strand
GCCGCCCGATACTCGCCCGGATCGAAGTTGAACAGCCTCATCGCGCGATCGTCTCCTTGCCTCGTGCGTGCTCCCTCAAGATAGTCCGCAGGATAGGCACCGCGACGCGGGTAGCGCCCGAGCGGTCGGCGACCGCGTAATGGTGATGGATGCCCGGGTCGGCGTTGACCTCGAGCACCACCCCTCCGGCCCGGGCGAGCGAGGAGCCCAGCTCGGAGGTGACAATGTCGACGCCGGCCAGCCGAATGCCCACGGTCCGTGCGGCCGCGACGACCTCCGCGACCAGCTCGTCGGCGAGCGACTCGTGCACGGTTTCGTTCTCAGCGGCCGCATTCTGATTCACGACCTGCTTGAGCACGACGCTCGTATCTCGCGCAGGCACCGAGCTCAGGCGCAGCCCCTGCCGCTGCAGGGTGAGGACGCAATCGAGGTCCACCTTCAACCACCTCAGCCGCTCGAGGCCGTCGGCGGCCAGGCGGCGATGGTTCTCGGCCCCGACGAGCTCGGCGATGGTGGAGCGCCCGTCACCCCGCACCCTCGGCCGATGGCGGCGAACCACGTCGATGACCTCGCCATCGAGCAGCAGGACGCGGTACTCCTCCCCGTCGGCCTGCCGCTCGACCTGCAAGCGCGACGCGCTCCGCGAGGCGCGCAGGACGGCCCGCCGCAACTCGGGCGCGGTTGTGATCCCACTCGTCACGCCGCTGCCGGCGCCGGTGCCGGCAGCCGGCTTAACGACCACGGCAGAGCCGGCCCGCTCGAGAAACCCGATCGCCTGGTCGGCGTTCTGGGCTGCGAACTCGAGGTGGTCGGGCACGGGAATGCCCTCGCGGCCGAGCAGAGCGTGGTGCTTTGGCTTGTCGAAGGCCGCGTCGAGCGCGGCCCGGGAATCGATCGCGGCATGTCCACGCCTCACGAGAACGAGGTCGGAGCCGTCGCCGAACTCGAACAGTCCATCCCCGAGCGCCCTGAACCCGCTACCGAGCTGCTCGGCGGCCTCGCCCCAGATCCCCGCGTAGGCCGAGTTTCGCGCCTCGACGATGGCGCCCTTCCAGCGCCTCTCCTCTTCCCAGCGCTGCCAGGCGTAGCGAGCTCCCGTCGACCGTGTCAGGTCGAGACCCGCGGCGACGTTCCTCGCCCGACGCCAGGGCACGCCGCTGAGTGCCCCAACAAGGCCGCCCCCGCTCACGCGAGCATCATGTCAAGGCGCCTTCGCTTTCGCACCGCCCTGGGTCACAATGACGGCTGTGGTGTCAGCCGATACGCCCGCTCGCCGACCGGTGCTCAGCGCTCAGCCCTCGAGCGCCCCACTCCTGCTCTGCTACCACGCCGTCAGCTCCGACTGGCCCGCGGCGCTCGCCGTGAGCCCCGACCAGCTTCGAGATCACGTCGCCGTGCTCGCCGCCCGCGGTTACCGCGGCGTCACCTTTCACGCCGCGGCGAGCGATCAGGCCGGCCCTGGCGCCGTCGCGATCACCTTCGACGACGCGATGAGATCGGTGCTCGATGCGGCCTTCCCGATCCTCCGTGCCGCGGGCTTTCCCGCCACCGTGTTCGCGCCTACGGACTTCATCGGCAGCTCGCGGCCGATGACCTGGCCGGGCGTGGAGTCCTGGCTCGACGGTCCGCATCGCGACGAGCTCAACGCGCTGAGCTGGGACGAGCTGCGGGCGCTTTCGGCTGCCGGGTGGGAGATCGGGTCGCACACCCGCTCGCATCCTCGCCTGACGGAGATCGACTCGTCGACGCTGGACTCGGAGCTGCGCGGCTCACTCGCGGAGATCGAGGCGAGGCTCGACGCGCCATGCCGATCGCTGGCCTACCCCTATGGCGCCTACGATGCCCGCGTGGTCGACGCTGCCGCGCGCGCCGGCTACGCCGCGGCCGCCGGGACGATGCCCGGCCGGATGCACCCGCCGACGAGCACGCTCGATTGGTCACGGCTGCCCATCAATCGGGTCGACGGGCGTCGCAGGTTCGCGCTCAAGACGTCGAGGACGGCACGGCGTCTGAAGGGCACGCCGGCCTGGGG
>JACDBR010000061.1 GCA_013694825.1 Solirubrobacterales bacterium | reverse complement strand
ATGTCAGCTCGCAGACGGCCGTTCGCCGACCGGTCGCGCTGCCGGCGAGCCCGAGAGCGAGGGCGATCGTCGACTTCCCGACGCCGCCCTTGCCGGTGACGATCAGAAGCGGCGTATCGAATCGGTCGGACACTGGCGGAGATTTGAGCGAACGATCGGCAGGAAAGGCCCTGCCGTGTGCGAATAAGCGCGAGGGTATGGGTCTCTTCAGCCGCCGATCGCGTAAGTCGGAGCACCGCGGGGAGGGGCGCTCGTTCGAGCCGGCCGCTTCCAGGTCGGATCTCCGAGCCACAGACGACGAGCGCGGAGTTGAGCAGCTCGCCGAGCTCGATGTCGGATCCTCGGGCGTCGGCGTCGAGCAGCATCCGCCTCCACCCGAGCCGAAGCTGGGCGCCGCTACCGAGCACTCCGCGGACGCGGGCGTCAGCCCAAAGCCCGCGCCCAGCGGGGAGCCGGTCTCCTCGCCGCCGGGCGCCGAGCCGCCCGTCGCGGCAGAGCAGGCTCTCGCTGACGCCGATGACGCCACCAGCGAGCCGACGGCACCCCCGGTCGATGACTGGTGGGGCGATGCCGCGAACGCCGAGTGGTTCGACTCCGCCCGCGAGCTCCCGGCTTCGGTCCCTGCGCCGGAGGCGGCAACCGAGCCAGAGCCCGAGCTGCCTTCCCAGCCTGCGCCGGTTCCCGAGCCGGTCGCCGATCTGATCGCGCAGACGCCGGCGATCGAGGCGGAGAAGATCACGGTCAGCCGCGCTACTGACGGGCCGACCTCCGTCTTTTCCGAGCCCGAGCCCGAGCTAGAGCCTGGGCTCACGTCGGCGCCAGTGTCAGACCCCGCATCGGACCCCGAGACCGGACCCGATGGATCCGACCGGCTGCTGCCAGGGCAGGCGCTCTCGCCGAAGCGCGTGCGCGAGATCGAGAACGGCTCGGACGGAGAGGATGGCGTGCAGGCTCGCCGCTGCCAGGTGATCTCGTTCGCCAATCAGAAGGGCGGCGTGGCTAAGACCACGACGACGCTCAACCTCGCAGTCGCCTTCGCAGAGTCCGGGCATCGCGTGCTCGTGGTCGACCTCGACCCCCAGGGCAATCTCACGATGAGCCAGGGCATCGATCCCGATCGCGTCGAGCGCTCGATGTACGACGTGCTCGTCCATCACATGCCGATCAAGGAGATCATCCAGAAGCGAGAGATCGACGTCGCCGTGGCCTCGATCGACCTCGCCGGCGCCGAGATCGCGATGTCCACCCAGATCGGCCGCGAGCGCTCGCTCGAGAAGGCGCTGTCGGCGGTCCTCGACGACTACGACTACGTGTGCATCGACACCCCTCCGAGCCTCGGCCTGCTGACGATCAACGCCCTGACGGCCTCGGACAAGGTGATCGTCCCGGTGCAGTGCGAGTACCTGTCGATGCGGGGCTTGGTCCAGCTCCAGAACACCCTCGAGATGATTCGCGAGAACCTCAACCCGCGGGTTGAGATCGAGGGCATCCTGCCGACGATGCTCGACTCGCGCACGGTTCACGCCAAGGAGGCCGTCGAGATCCTCGAGGAGAACTTCGGTGAGCTCGTCTTCAAGTCGCGGATCCGCAAGGCGATCAAGTTCGCCGAGGCACCGGTCCGCGGAAGCAGCGTGCTGAAGTACGATCCGCGTGGAAACGCGGCTAACTGCTACCGCGAGCTGGCGAGGGAGGTTCTGACGAATGACGCGTCGTAAGCGGGCCAGCATGAGGGAGGGCCCGCTCGCCGACCTCTTTCGCTCTACCGTCGAGCCCTCCGATCCTCCGGCCCCGCCCGACGAGCTGCGCCCCTCGCCACCCGCCTCGGAGCGAGACGAGCCCTCGCGTCCGGCCCGGCGAGAATCCGCCTTGTCCAACTTCAAAGCGCCAGAGCCCGAGGCGGAGCCGACCACCGATCCCCCCTCCAGCGCCGACGTCCAGCCGCCGGCCCGCGAGGGAAGCGCCACCGAGCCCGACGAGGGCGTGCGCGCCTACCGGATGGACTCACGATCGAGCCAGGACTCGCGGGCCAAGGACCGTCTCAGCCGGATCTTCGCCGAGGAGGTCGACGTCGAGGGCCCGGCGTTCGGTCGCGAGGAGCCGAACCCCTGGTCGCGGCCGTCCGACCCACGCCCTCACTCGCCCGTGATCCGCGTCGTCGGCGTCGGGGGCGCCGGCGTCAACGCCGTTAACCGCATGGTCGAGGCGCAGATCCCCGGAGTCGAGTTCGTCGCCGTCAATACCGATCTGCAGTCGCTGCAGACCTCGGCGGCCGACGTAACGGTCCACCTGGGCAGCGGCATGTCGCGGGGCCTGGGCGCGGGGTCCGACCCCGAGCTGGGTTACCGCGCAGCGTTCGGCGAGCAGGACAAGATCAAGCGCCTGCTCAAGGGCTCGGACCTCGTCTTCGTGACCGCGGGTGCGGGCGGCGGCACCGGCACCGGCGCCGGCCCCGTGATCGCGCGCCTCGCGCGCGATGTCGGCGCGCTGACGGTCGGCATCGTCACGCGGCCGTTCTCCTTCGAGGGCACGCGGCGCGGCAAGCAGGCCGAGGAGGGCATCGAGGCGCTCCAGGCCGAAGTCGACACGCTGATTGTCGTCCCCAACGAGCGCCTGCTGAGCGTGCTCGCCAAGGCGACGACGATGCTCGAGGCCTTCGAGGTCGCCGATGACGTCCTGCGCCAGGGAGTTCAGGGCATCTCCGAGCTGATCACGCTTCCCGGCCTGATCAACCTCGACTTCGCCGACGTCCGCACGACGATGCGCGACGCTGGCCACGCGCTGCTCGGGATCGGCATGGGCACCGGAGAGTCGCGCGCCACCTCCGCCGCCGAGAAGGCCGTGTCCTCGCCGCTGCTCGAGACCTCCGTCGACGGGGCGCGCTCGATCCTGCTCTCGATCACCGGCGGGCCCGACCTGGGCCTGCTCGAGGTATCAGAGGCCGCCGGCGTCGTCCAGGACGCCGCCCATCCCGAGGCCAACATCATCTTCGGCGCCAGCATCGACGACTCGCTGACCGACCAGGTCTGGGTGACGGTGATCGCGACCCGCTACGACGGTCGCGGACGTCGTAACGACGGCTCCGGCGGGCGCGCCCTTCGCACCCCCGGCACCGCGCAGGCCTCGATCCGGCGGCCGGCCGATCGCCGCGCCGGGACAGCCCCGAGCTTTGAGTCGCGCCCCCGAGATCTGTCGATCGAAGTCCCGGAATTCGTCCCTGGGAATCGGTAGCCCGGAGGCGGGCGCTGCCCGTTCGCTGGTTCCCGCCTGGCGCGTAGAGTCGCGGGCATGAGCTCGGGGGGCGTGGTCGCTGCTGGGCACCCAGTCACCGCCGAGGCCGGGGCCACCGCGATGCGAGCGGGGGGCAACGCCGTCGACGGCGCGCTCGCCGCAGTCATGACCTCGTTCGTCTGTGAGAGCCCGCTGACGGGCATGGGCGCCGGCGGTCACCTGTTGGTCCACGGCTTCGGGGCCGACACGCTGCTCGACTTCTTCGTCGAGGTGCCCGGTCGCGACGGCACGAAGCGCGCCGCCGAGCTGGTCGATGCCCAGGTCTGGTTCACCGAGCGCGTGCCGCAGAGCTTCCGCGTCGGGGCCGTTTCCTGCGGCGTGCCCGGAGTGCCCGCGGGCCTCGCCGAAGCGGCACGCCGCTGGGGCTCGGTTCCATTGGCCGAGCTCGCCGCCCCCGCGGCCTCGCTGGCCCGGGAGGGCGTGGCCGTCAACGCCGAGCAGGCCTACTTCAACCGCATCCTTGGACCGATCCTGACGCTTGAGCCTGAAGGCGACGCGCTCTACAAGCCCGGCGGAACGACGCATCCGGCCGGGGCCCTGTTTCGCTTCCCCGAGCTCGGCGACGCGCTGGAGCTGCTGGGCGCGGAGGGCGCCGCGCCGTTCTACGAAGGAGAGGTCGCCCGCCGGCTCTCCGACTGGGTGCTCGAGCGGGGAGGCACGCTCGGGCTCGACGACCTGCGCGCCTACGAGCCGGTCGCGCGCGAGCCGATCCGAGCCCGATACCGCGGGCGCGAGGTGCTCACGAACCCACCTCCCTCCTCGGGCGGAACCCTGATCGCGTTCGCCCTAGCCGTGCTAGAGCGGCTCGGGCGTTCGGACCTCGAGACCGTGGTACGGGTCATGGCCGCCGCCCAAGCGGCACGGACCACCGAGTTCGTCGATGGGCTCGGCAGGCCGGGGTTCGCCGCCGGCTTCCTCGACCCCGCCCGGATCGACGAGTCGGCCCGGCGAATCGGAGCCGGCGGCCCACTGCTCGAGGGCGACGCGCTGCCGGCCGACGCGCTCGGCTCGACCACGCACGTCACTGCCGTCGACGTCGAGGGTCGGTGCGCGAGCGTCACCTGCTCGAACGGAAGCGGCTCCGGGGTCATCGTGCCGGGCACCGGAATCCACCTCAACAACATGCTGGGGGAGCACGACCTCAATCCGCACGGCTTTCATCTCCTGCCACCGGGGACGCGGATACCGTCGATGATGTCTCCGAGCATTGTCGTCGGCGACTCGGGGCTGGAGCTGGGACTCGGCAGCGGCGGCTCGAACCGGATTCGCTCGGCGATCCTGCAGGTGATCTTGCGGGTGATCGACGATGGGCTCGATCTCGCCGACGCGGTGCGCCACCCACGCGTTCACTTCGAGCAGGGCGAGATCCAGGCCGAGCCGGGGGTCGACGAGCGGGCGCTCGAGCGGCTTGAGGCCGACGGGGCGAAGGTCGAGCGCTGGCCGGCGCCCAACGTCTTCTTCGGCGGCGTCCACGCGGTCGCGCGGGACCCCGATGGCCTAGCGCGCGCCGCGGGCGACCCGAGGCGCGGAGGAGCGGTGGCCGAGGCCTGATCGAGCGCCGGGCCTTCCGGATGCTTGGAGGGATCGGCCGCCGGGAGACGGCCTACCCATCCATGGGGCCCTGGTGCTCGGCATCCATGCCTCGAAGTCTCCCGTCGCCGGACCCCTCCGGGCACCATCGTCGAACCGGCGCATCGTTCGACCCTGGTGCGCAATTTCTTGGCAGGCAGAGATGCGAGGGCTCGTGGCGTCCTCGCCGGCACCCGGAGGGTCGTCATTCGTAGCTCAACCAGTCGCCTGACCGTCGTCGCCGCGCTCGTGGCGGCAACTCTTTCCGCAGTCCTGTTGCTGCCGCCAACGGCGCTGGGCGTCGGCGACATCCACGTCGAGCACCGGGCGCTCGATGACATCGACATCCGCGGCGAGAAGATCGCCCCGACGGCTGCCCAGCAGGCGGCGGCGGGCGCCCTCGGCAGCCGCGTCACCTGGAACGAGTTCGGCACGCCGGCGTCGCTGATCAACGACGAGGGCTACCTGGCGACCGGGCTCGGCGCCGACGAGGTCGCGGCGGCGCGAAGCTTCGTCGAGGACAACCGCGAGCTCTTCCGGCTCTCCGCGGGCTCCGCAGGCGGGCTCGAGCTGGTCAGCGACTCGCCGATGGCCGCGGGCTCCGGCCACGCGGTGATCCTCAGGCAGCGGGCCGGCGAGCTGCCGATGACGCTTGACGGGCTGATCAGCGTCGGGGTCGTCGACGGCAGGGTCGCCTACGTCTCCTCCTCGGCCGTGGGCGAGGGCTCGTTGAGCGGCGATCAGACGATCAGCCCCGACGCGGCCTGGCTCGCCGCGGCGAACGAGACCGGGCTCGATCTCGACGCGAACGCGATCGCCTCCAGCCAGGAGCGCGACGGCTGGACCGAGCTCGAGGTCAGCGCGATCAGCGGCCCGCAGCGAAGCCGCGCCGTCGCGCTGCCGATCCCCGGGAGCGGCTCGATCCGGGCCTTCGAGACGCTCGTTATCGACAGCCAGGCCGGAACCGGCTACCGGAGCTTCGTCGACGCCGCCTCGGGCGAGGTGCTCGTCCGCGAGAGCATCACCGCCCAACTCGCCGACAACCCGCGCTGTCCCGACGGGGACGTTCGCGGCACCCAGATCACCGTCGACCTGGCGGGCAAGCGCGCCCATCTGCTGCGCCGGATCCAGGTCAGCGCTCTGCTGCGCCCGCGGCGCACTCTGCCCTCCGGCGATCCGGATCCGACCGATCCGACCCAAAGCCGGTTCGCGGGCCTGCGCCGCTTCCGGATCGAGACCTGCAACGCACGCCGCTCTGGGCCATGCAAGGGTGACGACGGCTTCAAGCGCCTCTTCAAGAGCCCGAAGAACGCCTTCCCGGGCGGCGTCCCGAGGCCGCTCTCGCCCGACCTCAGCCTGCGCGACTTCAAGGTCAGGAAGCGAGCCGCCACGCACGTTCGGCTGATCGCGCTGACCAACCAGTGCACCGGAGCACCGGAGTATCAGGGCGAGCTCGATGAAGACCCGGGCAACCCCACCGACTGCTCGGAGAGCTCCGCTCAGGCGGCCGAGCTTCGCGCCAACGAGCTGCAGGTCTTCACCGGCCGAAGCCGGCTGGTGCGCTAGCCGTCGCGGCTGGCGCGCCGCCGGGCGCAGCTCGGCGGGCTAGCCGACGACGACCTTGCCGTTGAGCTTGGCGCGCTCGGCGATCTGCTTCGACTTTGCCAGCGCCTCGACCAGCGCCCCGAGTGCCTTCGCGAGGATCTGCATGCGCTCGCTCTCGGAGCGGAGCTCCAGTAGCCGCTGCTTGGTCTCGGGCGGCAGCTCGACCCGAGCGGCCAGCGCGTAGGAGCTCTTGTCCTCGAAGTCGGAGGGGTCGGGAGGCTCGCCGGAGACCCGTTCGACCAGAGCCGAGAACGCCCCGCGAGCGCTCTCCGCCGCGGCCTCGCCGTCGCTGCCCGCCTCCTCGTCGTCGCGCAGCGGCTTGACCTCGCCGGCCGGGTACTCACTCGACTCGTGGCGCTCGAGCACCACGAAGGGCGCCTCCCCCGTCACCACGACGTCGAGCCTGCCGTCGGGGAAGCGCTCGAGCACCTGGGTGACCCGGGCGCTGCAGCCGATCCGGCGCGCGCCGCCCGCTTCGTCTCGCAGCAGGATCCCGAGCGGCTCGTCCTCGTCGAGGCAGAATCCGATCATGCGCTTGTAGCGCTCCTCGAAGATGTGCAGCGGCACCAGCTCGCCGGGAACGATCGCGAGTGGCAGCTCGAAGATCGGCAGCTCGCCGATGTTGCCTCCGCTCTCGGGGGCCATCGACCCGGATTCTAGGGCGCGCGACGGGCTGCCTGCCGCGTGGCGCCGCCGATCGTGCCCAGGCACGACAATGCAAGGCCATGGCGGTGGATTTCGAGGCCGAGGGACTGCTGGAGGGGGTCAACCCGCAGCAGCGCGAGGCGCGGCTCAAGCTGCTCGGTGAGCTCTCCGCCGACGGCGCTTCCACCGAGGAGCTGCGTGAGGCGGTCGCGGCGAACCGGCTGACGTTGCTGCCGGCCGAGCGCGCCCTCCGAGGCACCGGCGAGCGGCTGACCCGCGCCGAGCTCGCCAAGCGGAGCGGGCTCTCGGTCGAGCTGTTGGAGCGCATGTGGCGCTCCATGGGGATGCCGGAGCCCGGCGACGACGAGCGGGCGTTCACCGACGACGACGTCGAGGCGGCGAGTCGGGTCAAGCAGCTGATGGATGCCGGGATCCCCGAGCAGGGGATCCTCGAGATCAACCGCGTGCTCGGCGTGACGATGTCCCAAGTCGCGGCCGCGCTGAGCGGAGTCGGGCGGCGCGCGTTGCTGCAGCCCAGCGACTCGGAGCGCGAAACGGGGATGCGGATGGCCGCGGCGGCCCGCGACCTGATGCCGGTGTTCACGCCCGCCCTGGAGTACGCGCTGCGCCTCCACGCCCGTGATCAGCTGGCCTCGGCGGCCGTCGATCAAGTGCAGCTCGGGGGCGCGCTCGAAGGCGGGATGCAGATCGCGGTCTGCTTTGCCGACCTGGTCGATTTCACCAAGCTGGGCGAGCGCCTCGAGGTGAGCGAGGTGGGTGAGCTAACCGACCGGCTCAGCGAAATGGTCGCCGAGGTCGCGGGACGGCGGGTCCGGCTGGTCAAGCTGATCGGCGACGCCGCGATGCTGACCTCCACGGATCCGACCGACCTCGCCGTGACCGCGCTGGAGCTCGTCGGGGCGGCCGAGCGCGAGCAGAACTTTCCCCAGCTTCGCGCGGGCGTTGCGCTCGGCGAGGTGCTGCCGCGCGGCGGCGACTTCTACGGGCGGCCCGTCAACCTGGCCAGCCGGATCACGGCAATCGCCAGGCCGGGCAGCGTGCTGTGCTCCGAGGCCCTCCACGACCAGCTCGCCGACGATCAGGGCTTGCGCTTCTCCTACGCCCGCAAGCGCCAGCTGAAGGGGATCGGCGAGCCGCAGAAGCTGTTTCACGTCCGCTACGCCGATGGCGAGAAGAGCGACGCGGGAGGCGAGAGGGCCTAGAACGCGGCAGCGCTTCGGTCCCGGTCCGGCGACCTGCCCGGGCTCACGCCCGGCGGGCCGAGAGCACGAGGTTGTAGAAGAGCTCGGGGGGCAGATGCGGCTCGAGCAGCCGGCTGTCTACGCGCTGCAGGGCGAGGTAGCTGCGAAAGGCGAACATCCGCCAGCGGTCCGGGATCTCGGCCGGCTCGGCCGTCGACTCCAGCGTGCGGACCAGCCATCCGTGGAGGTTTGAGAGCAGCTCCTCGCCGCGGATCCGCGGCGAGTCGAAGCCGGCGTCCGCCAGCGAGCGGCGAAGCTCGCCGGGGCGAAAGGCATGGACGTCGACGGCCCACTCGTCCAAGTCGCCCCAGCCCCCGGCCGTCGCGTGCGAGCGACGGGCGCGGGCGCCGAGCGCCCGACGCCACAGGGGCGCGAGCGAGATCGCAGCTCGCTTGGGCCCCGCGGCTATCCGGTCGCCGTAGCGCGAGGGCTCGCCGCAGAAGGCGAGCGAGCCGCCGGGGCGCAGGACCCGCCTGAACTCGCCGAAGGCGCGGTCGAGGTCAGGGATGTGGTGCAGGACCGCATGTCCGAAGACGAGGTCGAAGCTCTCGTCTGGGAAGGGCAACGCCTCGGCATCGGCGCGGGTGGTCGAGACCTCGAGGCTGAGGCGCTCGGCCCGCCCGCGGAGCGCGCCGAGCATTCCGCTGGAGATGTCCGTCGCCGTAGCCGTCGCGATCATCCCCGAGCCCAGCATGTTGAGCGAGAAGTAGCCGGTGCCGGCGCCGATCTCGAGCGCGTCGC
>JACDBR010000060.1 GCA_013694825.1 Solirubrobacterales bacterium | reverse complement strand
GTACCAGCCCATCGCCACCTTCTCGCTTGTCACCTCGGCGTGGAAGTCGACGAGCACGACCTCAGCCGCCTCGCGCTCGAGCCGCTCGAGCCGCGAGTCGGCTTCGAGGAAGGGCGGCCGCGCTACGTCGAGCCCCACCGCGCCGCTCAGATTGAGGACCGCGACTCGCCGGCCGCCGGCCTCGACGATCACGTGGCCGCGACCCGGGTTCGCCAGCCTGTAGTTCGCAGGCCTCACGACGCGCTGCTCGCGATCGAGGAACTCGTAGGCCTCGCGATGGCGAAAGACGTGGTTACCGGTCGTGATCACGTCGACGCCACAGTCGAAGAGGCCGTTAGCCGTCCGCTCGGTGATCCCGACCCCGCCGGCCGAGTTCTCCCCGTTCGCGATCACGAGGTCCGGCTCGTGGCGCTCGCGCATCGCCGGCATCGCGGCCGCGAGGCCGTCTCTGCCGGGGCGCCCGATGACGTCGCCGATGAACAGGATCCGCATCCGGCGACACTAGTCCTCGGCTGGCCAGCCCCCGCTCAGTCCACCGGTCATCTCCGCCGAGCGCGAGCCTGGCCTGCGTCAGGGGGCGCGCCGCGTCGGGGCGGGGTTCGACGCAGTGAAAAGCCAACCCCAAGGAGAGTCGCAGATGACGACACGCACCAGGATCGCCGCCGCAGCCGCCGCAAGCCTGGCGCTCGCCGGATCGGGCGCCGGGATAGCCTCGGCCGTCGGCGAGGCCGAGCGCCCGCAGGGCGAGGCGCCGCCCTACTCGAAGCGGTGCGCGATCGAGATCCGCGCCTACGAGGACGGCTCTGCATCGCTCTACTGCGGCGAGCGGCTGCGCCCGTTCGCCGCCGTCGACGCCGAGAGCGGACGGATCCGCTTCTACCGCGACTGAGGTCGCCGCGCCCCCGTGCCCCGCGCGCGTCAGGGCCGGCTCGCCCGCCGGCGCGCGCGGGGCATAGCCCGCGAAGCATCATCGACCATCTAGCGTTCGGTCGATGGCGAGCGCGAGGGATCAGGCGCCCGGCGCGCTCTCAGCGGCGGCCGAGGGCGAGGTGGTGATCGAGGCTCGCTCGCTTCGCAAGCGCTTCGGCAATCGTGAGGCCCTGCGGGACGTCTCCTTCGAGGCCAGGGCCGGCGAGCTCCTGGCGATCATCGGTCCCAACGGAGCCGGCAAGACGACTCTGCTCTCGATCCTCGCCGGGATTCGCAGTCCCGACGAGGGAACGCTCAGCCGCACCCGTGAGGAGATCGGCTGGGTGCCCCAGCAGGCGGCGCTCTACCGCAAGCTGACCGTGGAGGAGAACCTGCGCCTGTTCGCCCGCCTCGAGGCCGTCGCCGACGTCGAATCGACGGTCGCCGAGATGCTCGAGCAGACGGGGCTTGCCGATCGCCGGGGAGATCAGGTCGGAACGCTTTCCGGGGGTAATCAGCAGCGCGTCAACATCGCGATCGGCCTGCTCGCCCGGCCGGCGGTGCTGCTGCTCGACGAACCCTCCTCGGGACTCGACCCGCGACAGCGCGAGCGCCTCTGGCAGTTCGTGCTCGCGCTCTCGGACGCCGGCACGAGCGTGATCTTCTCGACCCACTACATCCAGGAGGCCGAGCGCTACGGCGATCGCCTGCTCGTGCTCGCCGATGGCGAGCGGGTCTTCGACGGCACCCCCTCCGACCTCCACGCCGCGGTTCCCGACTCGCGCTCGGACGACTTCGAATCGGCCTTCGTGCGCTTCCTGCGAGAGCGCGGCCACTAGCGATGGCGCTGACGGGGCATCCGAGGTGATGTCGCGGCTGCGAGCCGTCGGCTGGTTGCTGGCCAAGGACCTGCGCCTGCTGCGCCGCTCCCCGCTCGTCACCGCCTTGCTGATCGTCTATCCGATCCTGATCGCGGTGCTGATCGGCTTCGCGCTCTCGCGCGGTCCCGAGAAGCCGCGGGTGGCGTTCGTCAACGAGATCCCCACCGAAGAGCAGGCGAGCGTCGGGGGCACCGAGTTCGACAAGGCTGAAACCAGGGCCGAGCTCTGCGGGCGGATCGAGTGCATCGACGCGGCCGACCGCGAGGAGGCCCAGCGGATGGTCGCCGACGGCGAGGTGCTGGCGGCGCTGATCCTGCCGGCCGACTTTCTCGAGCGGCTGAACTCACTGGCCGGGCTCGACCCCCAGCAGCCGACCGTCGAGGTGCTGGTCAACGAGGAGGACCCGGTCAAGGGCCAGCTCGTCGACGACCGCATCCGTGCCCTGATCACCGAGGCCAACCTGATCCTCTCCCAGGCGGTCTCCGAGCAGGCCGGCAGCTATCTCGACCTGATCGTCGACGGGGGCAGCTTCTCGGTCCCCTTCCTCGGGATCGGTGACCTCGAGATCCTCGGCCTGCGCCGCTCGGCGCAGATACTGAGTGAGATCCGAGATTCGCTGCCCGCCTCGAGCCGGCTCGAGGGGCTCGACCAGGTGATCCGCTTCGCCGAGCTGGCACGCGAGAACCTTAAGTTCGCGCTGCCGCTGCTGGGCGCGATCGCCGAGCCGATCGCAGTCGACAAGCAGGTCGTCTCGGGCGAGACGCCGTCGCTCGATGCCTTCGCGATCGCCGTCGCCGCGACGGTGACCCTGATGTTCGTCACCGTGCTGCTGGTCGCCGGCTCGCTGGCGCTCGAGCGCGAGGAGAACGCCTTCCCTCGCCTGGCCAGAGGCCTGGTCTCGCCGGGGCTCCTGCTGGCCGAGAAGCTGGCGCTCGGGATCGCCGTATCGGTCGCGGTGACGGCGCTGATGCTGGCCGGCCTGTCGGCGTTCGTAGCGATCGAGTGGGACCGGCTTGCGGTGATCGCGCTCGCGATCGTCGCCGGCGGGGCGGGGTTCGCCGCCTTCGGAGCCGCGCTCGGCGGGCTTGCACGTGACGTCCGCGCCTCCTCGCTCCTGGCCTTCATGGTCGCCCTGCCCGTCGCCTTCCTTTCGCTGATCCCCTCAGGCACGGTCGAGCCAGGCCTCTACACCGCGGTCGAGGTGCTGCGGGTGGCGTTTCCCTTCGCCCCCTCGCTCGAGGTGATGTCGGCCGGCCTCGAAGGGGCCGGATCGATCTGGCCGCCGCTCCTCAACCTGGCGGCGATCGTGCTCATCTACGCCGGCCTGGCGCGGTTTGGCATGCGCCGCTTCGCCTGAGCCGGGGTAGCCTCCCCTCGGCGCGACGGGCCCGCTGCCCTTCGCGGTGTCATCAGCCGAAGCCTCACGCCCGCGCGGTTGGCCCGCGAGGGCCACGGGTAGCCACTCGTCGTGCCTACTCCGACTTCGCACTCCTCCGTGCCCGAGGACCTGCCGCCGCTCGAGCTTCGCAACCTGCGCGACCTGACCGTCAAGCGCTCCGAGGGCGATGAGCGCGCGCCCCACATGGCTTCGGCCTCCGGGATCGTGCGCCGCGGCGACTTCGCCTATGTGATCGGCGACGACGAGCTCGAGCTCGGCGTCTTCCGTCTCTCGAGCGACCAGCCGGGTGAGCTCCGCGCCGCGCTCCCCGGTGACCTCTCCGACGCCGAGACTCGCCACAAAGACAAGCCCGACCTCGAGGCGCTGACCGCGCTGCCGCCGTTTGACGGCGGGGCCTACGGCGGCTTGCTGGGGCTCGGGTCGGGCTCTCGGGAGGGCCGTGACCGTGGCTTCTTTTGGAGCTTCGGGTCAGACGGCTCGCTCGACGGCGAGCCGACGGTGATCGACTTCGCGCCGATGTACGAGCTGTTGCGAAACGAGCTCGGCGCCATCAACATCGAGGGCGCCTCGATCTTCGGCGACCGTCTCTGGCTTTTTCACCGCGGCAACGTCGGCGAGACGACCAACGCGATCGCTGAGCTCTCGATGGAGGACCTCGCCCACTCGCTGCGCGGCGATGCCGAGATCGACGCCGACGAGCTTGCCGCGCTGCGCACCTACGAGCTCGGCGACATCGACGGGGTCGAGCTCTGCTTCAGCGATGCCACGCCGCTGTTCGACCAGCTTGTCGTCTTCACCGCCTCGGCGGAGGGAGAGGACGAGATCCTCGGCTCCGTCGTCGGGACGATCGACGACGACGGCGACGTCCACCGGATGCGCACGATCGACCGCAAGTGGAAGGTCGAGGGCGTCCACGCCGCCGTCGACACCGGCGTGATCGAGTTCGCCTTCGTCTGCGACCAGGACGAGCCCGACGTCCCCTCGCCGCTGCTGATCGCGACGATGCCGATCGAGGCTCGCTTCGAGCACGACTGACTCGGCGCGCACGGCCGACCCTGGCCGGGCCCTAGAATCGTTGCCGTGAGCTTCCCCGCGACGCGCATGCGGCGGCTGCGACGGACTTCGGCGATTCGCGAGATGGTGCGCGAGACCGAGCTCTCGGCCCGCCACCTGGTCCAGCCGCTGTTCGCCCGACCCGGCGAGGGCGTCAGAGAGCCGGTCGATTCGATGCCCGGCGTCGAGCGCCTGTCGATCAACGAGCTGGTCGGCGAGGCCGGCGAGCTACTCGCGGCCGGGATCGGCGCCGTGCTGCTGTTCGGCGTCCCCTCCGAGAAGGACGAGCTCGGCAGCGGTGCCTACGACAGCGAGGGGATCGTCCAGATGGCCGTCCGCGCGCTCAAGGACGCCCACCCCGACCTCGTCGTGTTCACCGACGTCTGCATGTGCGAGTACACCTCGCACGGCCACTGCGGCTTCGTCCGCGGCGGCTCGGTCGACAACGACATCACGGTCGAGCTGCTCGCCAAGACGGCGATCTCGCATGCCGAGGCTGGAGCCGACGTGGTCGCGCCGAGCGACATGATGGACGGCCGGATCGGCGCGATCCGCCACCAGCTCGACGAGGAAGGTCACCCCGACGTGGCGATCATGGCCTACAGCGCTAAGTTCGCCTCCGCCTTCTACGGCCCGTTCCGCGAGGCCGCGGACTCGACGCCCGCCTACGGCGATCGGCGTGGCTACCAAATGGACCCTGCCAACGGCCGCGAGGCGCTGCGCGAGGTCGCGCTCGACGTCGAGGAGGGCGCCGATCTGGTGATGATCAAGCCCGCGGTCGCTTACCTCGACCTGATCGCCCGCAGCCGCGATCGCTTCGAGCTGCCGATTGCCGCATACCACGTCTCGGGCGAGTACTCGATGCTCAAGGCCGCCGCCGCGAACGGCTGGATCGACGAGCGCGCCGCGGCACTCGAGACCCTGACCTCGATCCGCCGCGCCGGCGCCGACCTGATCTTTACCTACTACGCCAAGGAGGCCGCGGGATGGCTCGGATGACGAGCGGCGACGCCAAAGCGGCGACGGCCGAGCTCGAGCGCGGAACCGGGCCGGCGAAGCCGTCGCCCAAGCCCAAGCTGCGCTCCCGCAAGGGCGGCTCAGCGGTGCCGCTCGATGCGATCGACAAGCGCCTGGCAAACCTGCTTCAGTCGCAGTTCCCGCTTCACGAAACGCCCTTCGAGCAGGTTGCGGTGGCCGCTGAGCTCGACGTCGACGAGGTCATGACCCGGGCTCAGCGGATGCTCGACGAGCGGATCATCCGCGAGATCACGCCGATCTTCGACACCCGAGCGCTCGGCTACGACTCGATGCTGGTCGCCGCCAAGGTCGACCCCGAGCACCCCCAGCGGGCGGCTCGGCTGATCAACTCCCACCCAGGGGTCTCGCACAACTACCTGCGCACTCACGAGTTCAACCTCTGGTTCACGCTCGCGACGGCGCCGGACTCCGAGCTCGGCCTGCAGGGGACGATCGACGCCCTTGCCGAGATGACCGGCGCCGAGTCGATCCGCCAGCTCCCGACCCTGCGGCTGTTCAAGATCAACATGAACCTCGAGATGGAGCAGGGCACCGAGGCGCTGGCGGCCAAGGTCGACGCCGTCGCGGTCCGCGAGCTCGAGCCGGTTCCCTACGACGAGCGCGACGTCGCGGTGATCCGTGCCCTGCAGGGGCCGATGGCCGTCGCCGACCGGCCCTACGACGATGCCGCCTCCGAGGTGGGGATCTCTACCCCCGAGCTTCTGGTCCACCTCGAGGGGATGATCGAGCGAAAGCTGCTGCGCAGAGTCGCGGCGATCCTGTTTCACCGCCGCGCCGGCTTCTCGGCCAACGGGATGGGCGTCTGGCGCGTTCCCCCGGAGCGAGTCGTCGAGGTCGGCGGCCGGATGTCGGGCGTGCGCGGCATCTCCCATTGCTACGAGCGCCCGACCTACGCCGACTGGCCCTACTCGGTGTTCACGATGGCCCACGGGCGCTCGAAGGCCGAGTGCGACGCGATCCTCGACTCGATCGCCGACGAGCACGGCCTCCACGGTGATGACCGCGCCGTGCTCTACAGCTCGACCGAATACAAGAAGATCCGCCTGCGCTACTTCACCTCGGACTACCGGGAGTGGGAGCGGGCGCATGCCTAGCCTCGCGCGACATGCCGGCGCGAGCGGCATTCCATCCGGGCGAAGCTCGAGGCCGTCGAGCCGCCGCGTCACCTGAAGCGGTGTCGACCCGGGAGGACTTCGACACCAGGGCCAGCGCCTCGATCTACGTCCGCGCGGCCGGTCTGATGCCGGGCGGGGTCAGCTCTCCGGTCCGCGCGATGCGCTCGATCGGCCGCTCGCATCCGATCTTCGTCGAGCGTGGCTCGGGCTTCGAGCTGATCGACGTCGACGGTCATCGCTACGTCGACTGGGTCTGCTCGTGGGGCCCCCTGATCCTCGGGCACGCCCACCCCTCGGTCGTCGAGGCCGTCCAGGACGCGGCGGCAAAGGGAACCAGCTTCGGCGCCCCGACCGAGGCCGAGGTGGAGCTCGCGAGCGAGATCAGCCAGCGCGTGCCCTCAGTCGAGATGGTCCGCCTGGTCAACTCCGGCACCGAGGCGGCGATGAGCGCCGTCAGGCTTGCCAGGGCGGCGACGGGTCGCGACAAGGTGGTGAAGTTCGCCGGCGCCTACCACGGCCACGTCGACGGCCTCCTGGCCGCGGCGGGGTCGGGCCTCGCGACTCAGGGGATCCCGGCATCTCCCGGCGTCACCGCGAGCGCCGCAGAGGACACGATCGTCGTGCCCTGGAACGATCCCGCGGCGCTCGGCACGGCGCTCGAGGCCGAGCCCGTAGCCGCCGTGCTTTGCGAGCCGATCCCCGCCAACATGGGAGTGGTCCCGGCGGCCCGTGGCTTCCTCGAGCTGCTGCGCGAGCTTGTCGACGCCAACGG
>JACDBR010000102.1 GCA_013694825.1 Solirubrobacterales bacterium | reverse complement strand
GGGTTGAGCCCGGTCACCGCGACTCGCTCGGCCAGCGGCTTGGAGGCCAGCGACGAGCACATGCGCTGGATCGACTCGAGGCTGAGCTGATAGCCGTGGACGCGCTCGCGCCTGTAGGGATCGAGCTCTTGGTCGATCGCCGCCAGCGCGGTCGGCGCGCCGGCGACCGCGAACGCGCGAACGGGACGGATGTGCGAGTCCTCGACTCCCGTCTCGCCGATCAGCTTGCGGACGTCGATCGCAAGGTCCTCGAGATCGCGCTGCCGCGCGGGGTCGGTGCTCAGGTGCCGCTCGGTGTGGCGGATCACCCCGGCCTGAAGCGAGGCGTGGGCCTCGACCACCGCGCCGCGACCGATCACGAGCTCCGTAGAGCCGCCGCCGATGTCGATCACCAGCACCGGATCGTCGGAGGGCTCACGGCCGGCGAGCGCGCCGAGGTAGGTCAGCCGCGCCTCCTCGTCGCCACCGAGGACCCGCGCCTGAAGCTCGAAGCGCTCGCGCAGCTCGGCGACGAAGACGCTGCCGTTCTCGGCGTCGCGCACGGCGCTGGTCGCGATCGCGACGAGGCGCTCGACCCCATGCTCGCGGCAGATCGACAGGTAATCGCCGACCATCCCGCAGACCTCGTCGATCGCCTCATTGGCCAGGCGCCCCGAGGTGTCGACGCCGCGGCCTAGCCGGGTCACCGTGGAGCGCCACTCGAGCTCGTCGACCGAGCCGTCGTCGATCTCGGCGACCAGCATCCGGGTCGAGTTCGTCCCCATATCGATCACTCCGACGCGCACGCGGCGGGCACTCTAGGGACGCGCGCTTACATCCCCGCGCAGCGCGAATGCGGCCTCGGCCGCTTTACGCGCCCGGCCTTGGGAACTGAGCCCCGACGACTCGGTCCCACATCCCTGCTGTCATCAAGCGGCGCTGGTTGATCATCAGGTGCGCCGACGGTGTGACCCGGTAGCGGATCTTCGGCTTGTCGGCGGTGATCGCCTTCTCGACGACCGCCGCCACCGCCTTCGGCCCGCCGCCGAGCAGCTTCAGCGGCCCCTTCTCATAGGCCGCCTGGGTGATCTTGCCGACCTTGCGGTTGAAGGAGTCGTAGGCGCCGCCGGTCTCGTGGTTGGCGAGCGAGTCGACCATCCGCTTGTCGAACTCGGTCCTGATCGCGCCCGGCTGGATCAGGACGACGGCGACACCGAAGCCTCCGACCTCGAAGCGAAGCGCGTCGCTCAGCGCTTCGACCGCGTACTTGGAGGCGTGGTAGGCGCCGCCGCCGGGGAAGACGAAGTTGGCGCCCATCGAGCTCATGTTCACGATCCGCCCCGCGCGCTTGGCGCGCATCGCAGGGAGCGCCATCTGCGTCAGGCGGACGAGGCCGAATACGTTGGTCTCGAACTGCCGGCGCAGGGCGTCGAGCTGGAGGGTCTCGATCGCGCCCGACTGCGAGTAGCCGGCGTTGTTGACGAGGGCGCCGATCGCACCGTGCTTGGACTCGATCCGGTCGACCGCGGCACGCATCGAGTCCTCGTCGGTGACGTCGAGCGGCAGGACCGTGCAGCCGGCTCCGGCCAGGTCGGCGATCGCCTCGGTCTTGCGGGCGGTGGCGTAGACGGCGTGGCCCCTGGCGGCGAGGTGCTCTGCGGTCGCGCGACCGATCCCGGTCGAGCAGCCGGTGATCAGGACGGGGGAGGGGTCGAACATCTCAGTGGCCGGTGCGGCCGATCTCGTCCTCGGTCTTCTCGAGCTTGTCGCGGTCGATCTCGGGGTTGCCGTACGGCCCGGGGCCATCGGCCGGGTTGATCCCCTCGTCCTGGCGCCTCGCGGCCTCCTCGGTCGAGAGCTCGTCGTCGCTGCGGTCCGGCGGTGTTTCGTTCATGGCCGCTCGCTACCCGTGGGGCTGGGAGCGAACACTCGCGAATCGGCCCAGCGGCTCCTATAATCGGCTCCACGCCGCGGGGTGGAGCAGTCAGGTAGCTCGCCGGGCTCATAACCCGGAGGTCGCAGGTTCAAATCCTGCCCCCGCTATACGGAGGCGGGGTAGACGTAGTAGCCATCGTCCAGGCGATTGCAGTCCCCGCGGAGGTATCCGTTGTTCGCGAGCCATTCGCTGCGGTCCGTCACGACTTCGACAACGAAATGCTCGGGCAGATCGAGCTCAAGGAAGCGCTCGTGTCCGCGAGGAGGCAGAGGCTCGCTCAGGGCGCTGGGACCTCAGCTGTCTGGTCGAAGCGATAGCCGCAGTGCTTACAGACTCGGGCCTCGAACTGGATCTTCTCGGCCCAGTCGGGACAGTGCTTTCGAGAGGGCGGTCGAGCTTGCCGAGACGTCGAGGCCGTCTCGCCTGCGC
>JACDBR010000288.1 GCA_013694825.1 Solirubrobacterales bacterium | reverse complement strand
CCATTCGACCAGGTTGACGACCTCGTCAAGCAGCGTCTCGTCCTGGTCGAGCTTGCCGCCGACCGTGTCGGCCAGCCGCGACCCTTCCTGGCAGATCCGTGCCCGCCGCGCTTCGGAGCGGAGCTCGACGCCGAGGTCTTCGAGGCGCACGGCGTACTCGATCGCGTCCGGAATCGCGATCGGCCGCTGTTCAGCCCCGCGTGGGGGCAACGTTTCGCGACCGGCCGTGACGCCGGCGTACTGAGCCGGCACGACGTCGCTGCCCCACAGCGCCACGATCCAGCGGATCGGCCGCGAGAAGGCGACGTCGGGACGCGTCCAGTACATCCGTCGACTGAATCGCAGACCGCTCAGGAGCTGACGGATGCACTCGGCCAGCAACTCCCGGGGAGGCCGCTGGACGACCGGCTTGCGCACCACAACATACTCCCGCCCGCCCAGATCCTCCCGTTCCAGTGCCTCGACAGGCACTCCGACGCTCCGCGCGAAGCCTTCGGCCGCCCTGGTCGAGTTACCGCCCGAATCGTAGGCCGCGGAAACTGGCGGTCCCTTGATCGTCTCCTCGCTGGTCACCACCCGCAAGCCGATGTCCGAAACCTGCACCACCAGCCGACGCGGGGTGCCAAGGACGCGCACGTCGCCATGCTCAAGACCCGCGGCGTCCAGCGCCGCGGGCGTCGCGGCCCGAAGCTGCTCGATCGCGGAACGGAGGTCCGCGGCCGGCATCTCCTCAACGCCCACCTCGAGCAGGAACGGCTCCGTCCGTCGAGGATCGGATGATGTGCTCGGGGCCGCCGTCGCGGGTGGCACGGCCGGCGCGTCGACGTCCGCTCGGCCCAACGGGTAGCCCAGGCGTTCGCGATGCTCGACATAGGCGGCGGCCACGCGCCGGGCGAGTGAGCGCATGCGTCCCAGATAGCTCGCGCGCTGCTGGACGCTCACCGCACCCCGGGCATCCAGCAAGTTGAAGGTATGGGAGCACTTCAGGACCTGCTCCAGGGCGGGTGAGACCAGGCCACCCCCGATGGCGAGCGCGGCCTCGCGCTCGTGCAGGTCGAACATCGTCCGCAGCGCGTCGACGTCCGCCAGCTCGAAGTTGTAGGTGCAATGCTCGACCTCAGAGTGGCGGTAGATCTCGCCGTAGGTGACCCGTTCGTTCCAGCGGATGTCGGCCATGTCGTGGACGCCCTGGAGGTACATCGCGATCCGTTCGAGTCCGTAGCTGATCTCGACCGACGGCGGCGCCAGGTCCAGGCTGCCACTCTGCTGGAAATAGGTGAATTGGGTGATCTCGAGACCGTCGAGCCAGACTTCCCAGCCGAGTCCCCACGCTCCCAGCGACGGCGCTTCCCAGTTGTCTTCGACGAAGCGAACGTCGTGGTCATTGTCGTTGACGCCGATGGCGGCCAGGCTTTCGAGGTAGAGCCCGAGTGGGTCAGCGGGGCCCGGCTTCAGAATCACCTGGTACTGGAAATAGTGCTGATAGCGGTTCGGATTGTCGGCGTACCGCCCATCGGCCGGTCGGCGCGAAGCCTGGGGGTAGGCGACGGACCACGGCTCCGGCCCGAGCACTCGCAGAAAGGTGGCCGGGGCCATCGTCGCGGCGCCAACCTCGACGTCGTACGGTTGCATGACCAGGCAGCCGCGCGCGGCCCAGAACTGATCGAGCCGCATCATGATCTCCTGGAAAGTGAGCGCGTGCATCGTGCCTCCGTCGGCTTGATGAGTATAATCGAGCGTCCGACCTCCCCCGTTGCTGGCGCCATGCAACCTGACCCCACCACCGAACGCGGACCGAGCGACACGCCCAGCGTTGCCCGTCGGCTCGTGCCCGAGCCTGCCCACTTGTCGACGGACGAGATCTATGCCGACCTCCAACTGCCGACGCGCTCGGCGGCGCGGCCGTATGTGGTGCTCAACATGGTGTCCACTGTCGACGGCAAGATCGCCCTCGGCGGACGAACGGCCGGGCTGGGCTCCCGCCTCGATCGGAGCCTGATGCGCCGGGTGCGGGCGGCGGCCGACGCCGTGATGGTCGGCTCGGCCACGCTGCGCGCCGAGCCGGTCGACTTCGGCGTGCCGGAGGCGTTGGCTCGTGCGCGGGTCGAGCGAGGGTTGCCGCCGCAGCCCCTGGCGGTGACGATCTCACGAAGACTGGATCTGGACGCCGACGCCCACTTTTTCCAGCGCGCCCGATCGGGCTCGGTCGTGTTCACGGGTGACGCGGCGACCGCGGAGCGTGTGGCGGCGCTGAGCGACCACGCCCGCATCGAACG
>JACDBR010000243.1 GCA_013694825.1 Solirubrobacterales bacterium | reverse complement strand
GGCGGGTCCTGTCGCGGAAGCGACTCCCCGACTGCGGTGCGGTTGCTCCTCGACGGGGACCCCTCTTCCGCGCCACCCGCCGGAGAGGCGCCCCCGTTCTCGGCGCGAGAGTGCCCGCCGTGCTCGGTCGCCGGTAGCTCCTGCTCGGGCTCGTGGTTGGCGAGCTCGTTGAGGCGCTTGGCGAGGCGCTCGGCACCGCGACGGTTGTTGACGAAGATGATCGTCGAGGTGTGCTCCTGGACGAGCGCCAGCAGCTCGGGGTAGATCGCGGGCCAGATCGAGCGCGGGTTGATCTCGCCGAAGTCAGGTCCCGAATCACCGCCGTCGTCGAGACCCGGCGTCTCGACGGGGTTCGCTCCCGGGTCCGACATGTCCTCGACCGGAACGACGATCGCGAGGTCGAGCTGCTTGCGCCGGCCGGCGTCGACCACCTCGCAGCTTCGGTGCGGACCGACGAGGAACTGGGCGACACGCTCGAGCGGTCGCTGGGTCGCGGAGAGGCCGATCCGCTGCGGGTCCTCGCCGCCCTCCTCGCGGACAAGCGCCGCCAGGCGCTCCAGGGTCAGAGCGAGGTGAGCGCCGCGCTTGGACTGGGCGACGGCGTGGATCTCGTCGACGATCACCGCCTCGACCCCGGTCAGGATCTCGCGCACCCCCGAGGTCACCATCAAGTAGAGCGACTCGGGCGTCGTGATCAGGATGTCGGGCGGCGTGCGGCGCATCGCCTGGCGCTCGGCCTGCGGCGTGTCGCCGGTCCGCAGCCCGATCGAGATCGGCGATCCGACCCCGCGCAGCGGCGCCCGCAGGTTGCGCTCGACGTCATAGGAGAGCGCTTTCAGCGGCGAGACGTAGACCAGGCGAGTGCCGGTGCCGAGTCCCGTGAAATCGGCGTCCTTCTTCGCCCGACCCGGATCCGGGTCGGGGAGCCGTGAGAGCCGGTCGATCCCCCAGAGGAAGGCCGCCAGCGTCTTCCCCGAGCCGGTCGGCGCGCTGATCAGAGCGTTCTTGCCCGATGAGATCGCCGGCCAGCCTGCTGCCTGCGCTGGCGTAGGCTCCTCGAAGACGCGCTCGAACCAGGATCGGACCCGCGGCGAGAACGTCCTCAGCGGGTCGTCCTGGGCTCCCGTTTCAGTCGAGCTTTGGGTCGGTTCCGACACGTCGGTCAACCGATCGAGTCTAAAGACGCTCGAGGTCGGGCTCCGCGCCGGGGCCGGACCTACGCAGAGGTTCGGAACGCCAGCGAGTCGGCGACCTCCGCCAGCCGCGGAGCGGCCGCATCGCGCTCGGAGACCTGCGGCTCAGCCAGCGGCCATTCGACCCCGACGTCCGGGTCGTCCCAGGCGATTCCGCCCTCGGTCGCGGGGTCGAAGTAGCTCGAGAGCTTGTAGGCGACATCCGCAGACTCCTCGCCAGTGACGCAGAAGCCATGGGCGAAGCCGACCGGAACGTAGAGCTGGCGGTGGTTCGCGTCACTCAGCGAGTGGCCTTCCCAGTGGCCGAAGCTCGGCGAGCCACGACGCAGGTCGACCGCGACGTCGAAGATCTCGCCGCGCGCGCAGCGCACGAGCTTCGCCTGCCCGGGCTCGGTCTGGAAGTGAAGGCCCCGCAGGATCCCGTGGCCGGAGCGCGATTGGTTGTCCTGGACGAAGCGGGCAGCGACCCCCAGCGCGCGCCAGGCGTCCTCGCGGTAGGACTCCACCAAGAAACCGCGCTCGTCGCCGTGCGCGGTGAGCTCGAGCAGGACGAGGCCGTCGATTCGTGTCTCGAGCCGAATCGGCATCAGCCGTCCTCAGCCGTGAGGGCGGCCCGCGGTCGAGCTCGGCGCGGTCCGCCCCGCGGCCCGGCTCCCATCAGCTCAGCGCTCGCCCGTAATGGCGCTGGTAGTAGTCGCGGTACTCACCGGAGCGGATCGGGCCCCACCAGGCCTCGTTGGCGCGGTACCACTCGACCGTGCGGCTGATCCCCTCGGCGAAGCCGACCTGCGCCGCCCAACCGAGCTCGACGGAGATCCGCTCCGAGGAGAGCGAGTAGCGGCGATCGTGGCCCGGTCGGTCACGGACGTAATCGATCAGCGACTCGCTGCGGCCGGTCAGTCGCAGGATCTCGCGCACGACGTCGAGGTTGGCAAGCTCATCCGGGCCGCCGACGTTGTAGACGCGGCCGGGCTCGCCGCGCTCGAGGCAGAGCGAGATCGCGCGGGCGAAGTCCTCGACGTGGAGCCAGTTGCGGACCTGCATGCCGTCGCCGTAGACGGGCAGCGGATCGCCGGCCAGCGCGTTGAGGATGGCCAGCGGGATCAGCTTCTCGGGGTGCTGGCGCGGGCCATAGTTGTTGGAGGCGCGAACGATCAGCGACTCGGCGCCGTAGGTGTGGGCGAAGGCCGAGACGATCAGATCGCCGCCGGCCTTCGAGGCGGAATAGGGCGAGGAGGGCTCGAGCGGCGAGGCCTCGGAGAACGAGCCCGACTCGATCGAGCCGTAGACCTCGTCCGTGGATATCTGGAGATGGCGGACTCCGGCGGCGCGCGCCGCCTCGGCCAGCACGAAGCTGCCGAAGACGTCGGTCTGGATGAACTCGCCCGGCGAGGTGATCGAGCGGTCGACGTGCGACTCGGCGGCGAAGTTGACCAGAGCCTCGCAGCCTTCCAGCGCGGCGCGAACGGCTTCTCGGTCGGTGACGTCGGCGACGATCAACTCGACCTGCGGATCGTCGGGAAGGTTCTCGGGCCGGCCGGCGTAGGTCAGCTTGTCGAACACCCGCACGGACTCGCCGGGGTGAGTCGAGAGGCGCTCGCGAATGAACGCGGAGCCGATGAAGCCGGCACCCCCGGCGACGAGCACCGTCATCGCGAGCTCCCGGCCCGGCTCGCGGCCGAGGCGCCGGCGCGATCGCGCTCGGCCAGGTACTCGCTCAGCCCTCGACGCCAACCGGCAAGGCGGCAGGTGTCGGCCCGCTCGGTGGCGAGGACGGAGCGCCTGGGACGGGGCGCCGGGCGCGGGACCATCTCGGTGGTCGCGGCGATCACCCGCGAGTCGACCCCCGCCTGGTCGAAGATCTCCTCCGCGAACTCGAACCAGGAGGCCGAGCCGCCGCCGGCGATGTGGTGTATCCCCCAGGCCTCGGTCTCGCAGAGCTCGGCCAGGGCCCCGGCGAGGTGGCGGTTGTAGGTCGGGCAACCGCGCTGGTCGGATACGACGAGGACCTCGGGGCGCTCGGCGCCGAGGCGCAGCATCGCCTCGACGAAGTTCGGGCCGCCGGTGCCGAAGAGCCAGGACGAGCGGACGACGAAGTGACGCCGGTTGGCGACGGCGGTTGCCGTCTCGCCCGCCTGCTTGGAGCGGCCGTAAGCCGAGAGCGCTGAGGGCAGGTCGGACTCGAGGTAGGGCGAGCGCTTCGAGCCGTCGAATACGTAGTCGCTCGAGACGTAGAGGACCGATGCCCCGCCTCTCGCCGCCGCCGCGGCGAGCAACCCGGCGCCGGTGTCGTTGATCCGCATCGCCCCCGCCTCGTCGGACTCGGCCGCGTCGACGTCGGTCCAAGCGGCGCAGTTGATAACCGCGTCGGGGCGGTGCTCGGCGATCGCGGCGTCGCAGCTGCCGCCACTGGTCACGTCGAGCTCGTCGCTGCCGAGCGCCACGACGTCTTGGTCGCGCTCGCGACAGGCCTCGGCGAGATCGCGCCCGAGGCTGCCGTGGCCG
The DNA here is from genome assembly GCA_013694825.1 of Solirubrobacterales bacterium. Classification (GTDB taxonomy): domain Bacteria; phylum Actinomycetota; class Thermoleophilia; order Solirubrobacterales; family 70-9; genus JACDBR01. The sequence continues at coordinate 2,246 of JACDBR010000243.1, read as the reverse complement.
CCGGCGATCAGCGTCCGCATGGAATCCTCACGCGATCAGCCTGACGCACTGAGCGCCCCAATGGGTCAGCACCCTCACGGGATCTCGATCTCAGAGCGGTCGCCAAGGATCATCCGCAGGGTGCTCGGCCGCCGCTCTACACGCCGCAGCCGTACGCCCCGCCCGAGCAGGCTCGCCTCGACGCGCGTCTCGACGCCCTCGATCCTCGAGCCGGCAAGCAGGATCGAGTGCTCGACCTCGGAGCCGCTCACCACGACGTCTGGGCCGATCGACGTGTACGGGCCGACGTAGGAGTCGCTGATCACCGCGCCCGCGGCGATCACGGCCGGGCCCCGGATCAGCGAGCGCTCGACCCTCGCCCCGGCATCGAGCCTCACCGGGCCCTCGACGCGGGATTCCACCAGCTCGCCCTCCAGCCGGCGCTCGATGTCTGAGAGCACCAGCCGGTTGGCCTCGAGCATGTCGTCGAGCTGCCCGGTGTCCTTCCACCAGCCGGTGACGGTATGGCTCTCGACGCGGCGACCGGAGTCGATCAGCGACTGGATCGCGTCGGTGATCTCGAGCTCGCCGCGGGCCGAGGGCGAGATCGACTTGGCGGCGGCGAAGATCTCGGGACCGAACATGTAGACGCCGACGAGGGCCAGGCTGGAGGGAGGCTCGGTGGGCTTCTCGACGAGCCTTACGACGCGCTCGCCCTCGAGCGCGGCAACCCCGTAATGCCACGGGTCGGCCACCTCGGTCAGCAGGATCGAGGCGTCGGGCCGACTGGCGCGGAAGGCGGCTGCGAGCTCGGTTATCCCGTCTCGCAGCAGGTTGTCGCCGAGGTACATGACGAAGGAGGCCGAGCCGACGAACCCCTCGGCGCAGAGGAGCGCGTGCGCGAGGCCGCGCGGCGCGTCCTGGGTTATGTACGTGACCCGTGCGCCGAGAGCCGAGCCGTCACCCACCGCCGCGCGGATCTCCTCGCCCGTCTCGGGGGCGATCACGATCGCGATCTCGCTGACTCCGGCGGAGACGAGCGCCTCGATGCCGTAGAAGAGAACGGGCTTGTTGGCGACCGGCACGAGCTGCTTGGCAGATGTGTGGGTGATCGGCCGCAGCCGAGTGCCGGCGCCGCCGGAGAGGATCAGGCCCTTGAGGTCGCCCATCGCGCGGTCAGGCTAGCGGCGGCGGGGGTCACCGACCCCACCCTCGATCGCGTCAGGCCTGAAGCTCCCCGGCGGAGGGCGTCCAGCCGAGCGGCTCGACACCCTCGGGGAGCCTTCCCTCATCCTCGAGCTTCTCGAGGTGGGCCTGCATCGCGACGTCGGCGCCCCCGCGCATCGGCTCGGGCACGTCGGCCCAGGCGGCATCGAGCAGCTCAGTTCGTGCGCGCTCTCCCGCGTCGAGCGCCGCCAGCAGCAGCCGCTCGCGCATCAGCCGGTGCTCGCGATACTCGGCGATCCGGGCCGCCGGGTCGGTGATCGCCGGCCCGTGGCCGGGGAGGAGCAGCTCCGCGTCGATTGCCTCGAGGTAGTCGAGCGAGCGCATGTAGGCGGCCAGTGATCCTCCGGCGAAGCGCGGCGGCACGATGCTGGACCCCTCGCCGAGTACGAGGTCGCCACAGAGCACCACGGCGCCGAAGCCGAAGCACGCGTGATCGGAGGCGTGGCCGGGCGTTGGCACGACGGAGAGCCGACCGATGGGCGTGCCGAGCTCGAAGGGCTCTGCGGGCGGTGACTCCGAGATCTCGAGACGCTCCGTGGCGAGGCCGGTCGTCTGCGCCGGGCCCCAGAGGACTTGCTCCCCGAGCGGCCTCACCGCCTCCTGATGGTCAGCGTGCGAATGGGTCACCAGGACCCCCGCGATGCCGCCACGCCGCTCACCCTCCGCGCGGATCGCGTCGAGGTGCGAGTCGATCGCCGGCCCGGGGTCAACCACGAGGCAGGGCCCCTCCCCGAGGACGTAGGTGTTGGTCCCGCGACCCGTCATCGGGCCGGGGTTGGGGGCGAGGATCGAGGCGATCTCGGGGTGTCCGGGTGCGCGCGCGGCCGTGACGGCCTCAGGCCGCGGTCGCCTCGGCTACGGCCACCCGGGCCTCGCCGGGCTCGAGGACGACCAGGTCGCCGACGCCCTTCAAGACCTCACGCACGAGCCAGTCGCGCGAGCCGAACGGCACCTCGACGACGACCGCGCCGTCGGCAAGCTCCTCGACCACCGTGCGCTCCTCGCGCAGCCAGCGGGCGCGCTCGGGAGAGACCCAGACC
>JACDBR010000216.1 GCA_013694825.1 Solirubrobacterales bacterium | reverse complement strand
CGGCAGCGTCGGCATCGCGCCCGACGCCGAGCACCTCGTAGAGATCCTGGGCCACGCTCAGCTCACCGATCTCGCCCGGACCGTAGGCCCGCTCCGCATCATCGCGACCATCCGCTCAGCGCTCGTAGACGGTCTCGAAGAAGCGCGAGAGGTGCCCGGCGGCCTCGCGTACCGTGCCGATCGCGGTGCCGTAGTCCATCCGCATCGGACCGACGACCCCGACCGTGCCGAGATTGCGGTAGCCGAGGCCGTAGTTGGCGCCGACGACGGTCACGTCGCGAAGCTCGGGAGAGGGGTTCTCGCTGCCGATCCAAACGAAGACCGAGCGCTCGTCGAGGGCCGAGCGCATCAGCGCCAGGACGCTGGCCCGCCTCTCCAGCGCACGGATCAGCGAGGCGGCGCGGGGCAGCTCGGAGGCGTTCTGCTCGGAGAGGAGCCGTGCCGTCCCCTCGAGGTAGAGCTCGTCCGGGGCGCCGTCCTCGAGGCCGCTGACCGCGCTCGCGATCTGCTCCAGGAAGCGCGCCTCAACCGGACCGAGCTCCGGATCGGCGAGCCGCGCGTCGAGCATCCGCCCGCCCAGGGCGAGGCCGCCGAGGCGCTCGTTGAGGAAGCTCGAGGCCCATTCGACCAGCCCCGGGTCGACCGGTGAGTCGAAGGTGAAGACCCGCTTGGCAACGGCGCCATTGGAGCCGATCACGACCACGGTGACTACGCGCGGCTGCGGTCGCAGGACCTCGATCCGGTGCACGACGGCGGTGCTGCTCGGCGGCGAGGTCGCCAGCGCCAGCAGGTCGTTGACCTGGGCCAAGGCCGAGGTGGTCTCGCGCATCGCCTCGTCGACCTCGCGGCGCATTCTCGAGAGCTCGATCGCCGGCATCGAGCTCGGCGCGGGCTTCGCGCTCAGCAGATGGTCCGCGTAGACCCGGTAGCCGGAGTCGGTCGGGACGCGGCCGGCGGAGGTGTGAGGATGGTTGAGGTAGCCGTCGCGCTCGAGCGCCGCCAGCTCGCCGCGGACAGTCGACGGGCTCCAGCGGATCGCCTCGCCGGCGGCGATCGCCTTCGAGCCGACCGGCCGGCCGTCCTCGAGGTAGGCATCGACGACGAGGCGCAGGATCTCGCTCTGGCGCTCCGTGGGCATGACGCGAATTCTAGGAGGGGCCGCGGAGGCGGCTGCGGCGGCTCACCTCCGGCGCCAACCGCCCGCCGTGCGGAGCTCAGGCGCGAAGCTCGCCCTCGCCGTTGCGGATGATCCGGTTCTCGCCCTGGGTCGCCTCGGAACGCGTGATTGCGCCGTGCTCGGTCCGCTCGACGACCTTCGTCTGAATCACTATCTCCTGCTCGGGCATCCCCATGCCGCGGAACTGGACCCGCAGCCGAGCCAGCGACCGCGGATCGCCGCCGACCGCGTGGGTGTGAGCCCTGGCGACGAGCGCCATCGAGTAGAGACCGTGGAGGATGACGCCGGGAAGCCCCACCTGGCGGGCGAACTCCGGATCGATGTGGATCGGGTTGAAGTCGCCCGAGGCGCCGGCGTAGCGGTTGGGCAGGTACTTGTCCGGCGTCACCCGCAGCTCGGGCAGCTCGGCGCCCTCGTCGAGGCCCTCGAGGCTCATCAGCTCACCCCCCGCACGATGTTGGTCCAGGTACCGCGCACGACCCGCTCGCCGCGGTCGTTGTGCGACTCCGACTCGAACACGTAGAAGCCCATCCCGCGCCGCTCGGAGATCTCGACCACCTTGGCCGAGCTCGTTATCAGGTCGCCGGCGCAGACCGGCTCCCCCCACTCGAACTCCTGACCGCCGTGGACCATCGCGGCGAAGTCGATCCCGACATCAGGGTCGAGGATCGCCGCTCCCACGGCCGGGGCCGAGTAGACGACGCAGAACATCGGCGGCGCGACCAGCGCGCGGAAACCGGCCGCCCGCGCCGCCTCCAGGTCGTGGTGGACGGGGCTGGTCTCCCCCACCGCGCTCGCGTACTCGCGGATCTTCTCCCGGCCGACCTCGTACTGCGTCGCGGGAAAGCTCTTTCCGACCGCCTCGGTGCTGACTGGCATGGCGGCGCGAGTGTACGGGGGCGGCGGCCGAGCTAGGTGCGCCGGACTCCTACTTGCTGCCGTCGAGCTCGAGCACGGCGAGGAAGGCCTCCTGGGGCACCTCGACACGGCCGACCTGCTTCATCCGCTTCTTGCCCGCCTTCTGTTTTTCGAGCAGCTTTCGCTTACGGCTCACGTCGCCGCCGTAGAGCTTGGCCGTGACGTCCTTGCGAAGCGCCTTGACCGTCTCCCGCGCCAACACCCGCGACCCGACGGCGGCCTGCACGGGGACGTCGAACTGCTGCCGCGGGATCGTCTTTCGAAGCCGGGCGACCAGGTCGCGCCCGGAGCGCTCGGCGTTGTCTCGGTGGACTATCTGGGCGAGCGCGTCAACCGCGTCGCCGGCCAGCAGCACGTCGAGCTTGACCAGGCTCGAGGGCCGCTCGCCGATCAGCTCGTAGTCGAGCGAGGCATAGCCGGAGGTGCGCGACTTGAGCTGGTCGTAGAAGTCGAGCACGACCTCGGCCAGCGGCAGGTCATAGCGCAAAGCGACGCGCTCGGGCGAGAGGTAGTGCATGTCGACGTGGTGCCCGCGGCGCTGCTGGCAGAGCTCCATCACGGCCCCTATCTGGTCGGTCGGGCAGATCAGCGACGCGCGGATGAACGGCTCGCGGATCTCCTCGATCGTCGAGGGGTCGGGCATGTCTACGGGTGAGTGGACCTCGAGCTGCTCGCCGTTGGTCAGCGCCACCGTGTAGGAGACGTTCGGGGTCGTCGCCATCAGCTCGAGCCGGTACTCGCGCTCCAACCGCTCACGGATGATGTCCATGTGGAGCAGACCGAGGAAGCCGCAGCGAAAGCCGAAGCCGAGGGCCTGAGAGTTCTCCGGTTCCCAGGTCAGCGCGGCGTCGTTGAGCGCCAGCCTGTCGAGCGCGTCGCGCAGGTCCTCGAAGCGATCGGTGTCGATCGGAAACAGGCCGCAGAAGACCATCGGCTTGACCTCGCGGTAGCCGGGCAGCGGCTCGGCGGCCATCCGCTCGCGCGAGCTCAGCGTGTCGCCGACCCGCAGCTTGGAGACGTCCTTTATCCCCGTGATCACGAAGCCGACCTCGCCGGCGCGCATCCGCTTGGCGGCCCGGCGCTCGGGCAGCATGAAGCCGAGCTCGTCGATCTCCGCCGTGGTCCCGGCCTGCATCGCCTCGATCGGGTCGTGCTCGGCGAACTCGCCGTCGACCATCCGCACGTAGGCGACAGCGCCGCGGTAGGGGTCGAACTCCGAGTCGAAGATCAGCGCCCTCGGCGGCGCCTCGGGGTCGCCGTCCGGGGCCGGGACGCGCGCGACGATCGCCTCCAGCACCTCGTGGACGCCCTGGCCGGTCTTGGCCGAGATGTGGAGGATGTCGGCAGCCTCGCCGCCGATCAGGTCGACGATCTCGGTCGCGACCCGGTCGGGCTCGGCCGAGGGCAGGTCGACCTTGTTGAGGATCGGGATGATCTCGAGCCCCGCCTCGATCGCCGCGTACGTGTTGGCGACCGTCTGCGCCTCTACCCCCTGGGCGGCGTCGACGACGAGCAGCGCCCCCTCGCAGGCCTCGAGCGAGCGCGAGACCTCGTAGGAGAAGTCGACGTGCCCGGGCGTGTCGATCAAATGCAGGAGGTAGTCCTCGCCGTCGTCGGCGCGATAGTCCACGCGCACGGCCTGGGCCTTGATCGTGATCCCGCGCTCGCGCTCGAGCTCCATCGAGTCGAGCACCTGGGCGCGCATCTTCTTCGGGTCGACGGTGCCGGTGAGCTCGAGGATCCGATCGGCGAGCGTCGACTTGCCGTGATCGATGTGGGCGATGATCGAGAAGTTGCGGATCCGCTGCATGGCGAGATCAGTATTGCGAGAGGCCGGGCGGACTCGGCGCTCGGTCTCGATCGGCCCGCTTCGCCCCGAGCCGTCCTGCCCAGGCACCGCATTGCGACGTCTATTCAGGACGGCTACTGAAATCCGACCCGCGCGGTGTCTGGGATACCTCAGCGGCTCGGCTTCCCTAGGTCCTTCCAGCTCTCCAGGTCCTCGAGCGGGTCGCGGGGCGCGCCGTAGGGGTCCTCGCCGGCACGGATCTCGAAGTGGAGGTGATCGCCGTAGCAGGAGCCGGTGCAGCCGACGGCGCCGACCTGCTCGCCGGCCTTGAGCTCGTCGCCGGCGGCGAACGGAGTCGGCTCGACCATGTGCATGTAGACGTAGGTCTGGTCGCGCTTTGGGTCGTAGAAGGCGATGAAGTTGCCGCGGCCGCCGTCGTTGCCGGTCTCGAGCACAGTGCCGTCGCTGACCGCGACGAGCGGCGTGCCGGACGCGGCGAAGACGTCCTGGCCCTCGTGCGTGTGGCCCGAACGAGAGGCGCCGAAGCGGGCGTCGGCCTCACCGAAGTCACGCGGGCCGATCACGGGGAAGAACGGCCCCTGCACCCGTGGCCGCGCTCGCTTCTCGAGCGTCTCGAGCGTGATCGCCCCGTACTTCGCATCGGGACCGGCGGCCCGCGGCTGGTCGGGCACGGCGATCGCGAGCGAACCCGCCGGAGCTGCCAGGGCTGCGCAGGCGAGGCTCAGAGCGGCTGCGCCCAGACCGACAACCCGCCGCCGAAGCAGTCGAGAAGGCCGGCCGCCACTCGTGGTCGCCATCGTGAGGAGCGACTTACGCGATCTGTCTTGGTGAGTCACTCACAGGACGCTAACGGTTCCTTCACACGGAACAGCGATCTGCAAGCACAGTTGCCAGGAGCTGGCCGGATCACGCTCCCCCGGGCCTGCTGCGGACCAGCGCGATGATCTGGGCCGCCTCGCGCACCCGCAGCGCTGTGACCGCCGCGACGAAGACCGCGATACCGACCGCCAGCGCGACTCCGAGCGAGGCGACCTGGGCGAGCAGCGCCCGGCCCAGCAGCGAGTCGAGCCCAAACCAGACCAGGTACGCGGCGCCGGCGAGCGCGGCCGCAGCGACACCGACCTTGAGCGTGGCCGCGAGCAGCGCGCCCAGCTCGAGCCGCCCCAGCTCACCCCGTAGCACCCAGGCCTGAGCTGCGACGCTCGCCGCGGTGGCGATCACGGTCGCGGCGACGATCCCCGCGATCCCGGCCGACTCGTAGAGGAGCAGCGCCGCGATCGCGGTGATCGCGAGGTTGCCGACCGAGATCGCCGTCGGCACCCAGGGGCGCTGGAGCGAGAAGAACGTCCTCGTGAGAAGCAGGAAGAGCCCGTTGAACGGAAGCGAGAACGCGAACCAGAAGAGCGCAGTCGCGACGAGCTCGGTGTCGCCGGCGTCGAAGACGCCGCGCTGGTAGAGCAGCCGCGTGATCGGTTCGGCGAGGACCAGCATCACCGCCATCGCCGGGACCAGCAGCAGGACGATCTGGCGCATCCCGCTCGCCATCGTCTCACGCAGATCGTCGAGCTGATCGCGGGCGGCGAAGCGCGCCAGGGTGGGAAACAGCACCGTCGCGATCGCGACCGAGAAGATTCCCTGGGGCAGCATGTAGATGCGAAACGCCTTGTCTATTGCCGCGGGCGCCTCCTCGGAGACCAGGCTGCCGAAGATCGCGTTGATCGCCAGGTTGAAGTTGATCAGGCCGAGCGAGATCGTCACCGGCAGCATCAGCACCAGAACCCGGCGGACCGTAGGGCTGCGCCAGTCGAAGACCCATTGCGGGCGAAACGGCGTCCGGCGCAGGTCGAACGCGTTGATCGCGAGCTGGATCACGGTGCCGACCAGGACCCCGATCGCGTAGGCGTAGATCTGGTCGCGACCCTCGAAGAGCGGCGTCGCCGCGGCCAACACGACGATGATCGCGATGTTCCAGAAGAGCGGCGAGATCGCGAAGGCCCCGAAGCGGTCATAGGAGTTGAGGATCCCGGCGACCATCCCGGTCAGCCCGAGCAGCACGAGGATCGGGAACAGGAACTGGGAGAGCACGATCACGAGCTGCTCGTTGGCGCCGTCGAAGCCGGGCGCGAACAGCGGGATGACGAGCGGCGCGACGAGGACGAAGAACAGGGTCAGCACCCCTAGCACGAGCCCGACCAGGTAGATCATCGTCGAGGCCAGCCGGAAGGCCTCGCGGCGCTGGCCCTTCTCGAGCAGCTCCGTGAACACAGGCACGAAGGCCGCCTGGATCGCGGCGTCGGCGAACAGGCTTCGGACCAGGTTGGGGACCATGAAGGCGATCGTGAACGCCGACATCGCCGCGCTGACGCCGAACAGGCTCGCCGCGACGACCTCGCGGACCAGGCCCGCGACTCGCGAGAGTCCGGTCGCGGCCGAGAAGAAGGCCGTGGAGACCGCTATTCGGCGGCGGTTCGAGGCGGCGGTGCCGAGTGGTCGCTCGGGCTCGCCGGCGGTGCTCGGGTCGGGATGGGCCGTGGCCGCGGCGTCTGGCTCGGGTGCTCTCGGCACCTCGACCCAGTCGAAGTCGGCCTCCCACAGCGGGTCGTCCCGGGAGCTCTTCTCCGGGCGCTCCGGACCGCTCACCGCGGCCGGCCCGTCGCTATCATCCGCCGTCGCGCCATGGCCAACATTGCCTCACAGAAGAAGCGAATCCTGCGCACCGAGCGCGAGCGGCTCGAGAACCGCCGCTTGACGAGCTCGGTCAGGACGCATTTCCGCAGACTCGAGTCGGCGGTCGAGGGCGGCGATGCCGAGAGCGTCTCGAGTGAGCATCGTGAGCTCGTCTCGCGGATCGACAAGGCGGTGCAGCGCGGGGCGATCCACCGGAACACCGGCGCCCGCAAGAAGTCGCGCGCTGCCTCCCTCAGCTCCCGCAGCGCCTAGCTCAGGCGCCCCAGCCCTCGGCCCCCTAGCGCCCACTGGCGCCGGCCGCCCGGCGGATCGCCAGCGTCAGCGCAACGTCGTCGGGATAGTCCGAGCCGCCTCGACTCCACCACTCGAGATCGGCGATCGCGCACGTGGCGGCCCGCAGGTCGTCGACCGCGACCCCGCTGATGCTTCGGAGCAGCATCTTGGCCGCGTAGGGATGCATCGGGAGCGAGCTCTCGATCTGCTTGGCCGTGCGCCCGGCCTCGATGCCGCAGGCCGCCAGATGAGCTTCGCGCAGCCGCCGGGCGGCGGC
>JACDBR010000214.1 GCA_013694825.1 Solirubrobacterales bacterium | reverse complement strand
GTACTCGCCCCGCGCGCGGCGCCCGGCCTCACCCTGCTCAACGGTGAAGGAGAGCGCCCGCTCGACCTTCGTCGCGACGTTGCGGCCGTAGAGCCCGCCCTGCTCGCGGTAGAGCTCGCGGTGCACGTCGGCCGCCTCGGGCATGAAGGCCGCGTAGCAGGGCGCTGCGGTGGGCAGGTCGGCCGAGTGGGCGCCGGGCATCAGGGCGAGCGCTTCGACGATCCGCGCCCGGACGCCCGGATCGGCCTCATCGATCCACAGCGCGCCGACCTCGAGGCCGTCGAAGGAGCTCAGCTCGCGCGGCTCGAACCCCGGCACGAGCGCCTCCATCATCGCCTCACAGCCGGCGACGTCGCGCGCCATCGGCCCGGCGTGGTCAAAGCTCGGCGCGAGCGGGAAGCAGCCCTCCAGGGACACCAGCCCATGCGTCGGCTTGAAGCCCACCGTCCCGCAGCACGCCGACGGGATCCTGATCGAACCCGCCGAGTCGGTGCCCAGGGCCGCGTCGACGAAACCGGCCACCAGCGCCGCCGCGCAGCCACCGCTCGAGCCGCCCGCGATTCGATCGGGCGCCAGTGGGTTGGGAACGTCGCCGAAGTGGGGGTTCTCCGAGGTGATGCCCCAGGCGAACTCATGCAGGTTGGCCTTGGCGGTGAGGGCGTATCCGGCCCGCCCGAGACGCAGGATCGCCTCGGCGCTGCGCCCGGGCACGTGCTCGGCAAAGATCGCCGAGCCGTAGGTGGTGGTCAGCGCGGCGCTGTCGAAGAGGTCTTTGACGGCGAGCCGGAGACCCGCGCCGACCCGCTCGGGCCGGGCCAGGAAGATGCCCGGCGGCGCTTCGCGGGCGTCCGGGAAGTACACGGCGGGCAGCAGTCGGGCAGGCCGGCTACTCCACCGGCCCCTCGGCCCCGGCCCCCTCGCCGTTCGCGCCGTCGCCCTCGGTCCCCGGGCGCTTCGGAATCAGAACGGCGCGCTTGAACTCGGCCACCAGCGTGCCGTCCTGCTTGTGGACGCGCGTGTGCACCCTGACGATGCCTCGGTCGGGCTTCGACTTCGAGGGCCGCACGTCGAGCACCTCCGACGAGCAGTAGAGAGTGTCGCCGTGGAAGACCGGAGCCGGGTGGCTCAGCTCCTCGGTTGCGAGGTTGGCGATCGCCTTGCCCGATACGTCGCCGACCGACATCCCGAGCGCGAGCGAGTAGACGAGCGGCCCGACGACGACGTTTCGCCCTTGCTGCGAGGCTCCGGCGTAGACGTCGTTGATGTGCAGCGGGTGGTGGTTCATCGTCAGCAGGCAGAACAGGTGGTCGTCGCCCTCGGTGACGGTCTTCGCCGGCCAGTGCTCATAGACGTCGCCGATCTCGAACTCCTCGAGGTAGCGCCCATAGGCACGGGCGCCGCTGGCCTCACGGGTTCGCTGGTCGGTGCTGAGCTCTTTGATGTCGCTCATCTCTCTCTTTCGGGGAGGGGATTTGGGTCAGCGGGCGCGCCGAAGCTGCGAGCGCGCCTCCTGGCGGATCACCAGGTTGGCGATCAGCTGGCGGATCGCGGAGTCTCCCCCGCTCTTGACATGGCCGTGGTCGTAGGCCTCGTGCCAGTCGGCCAGCACGCCCTTGGTCGCCAGCTCGTTGAACTCGGCACGTGGCAGCATCAGCTCGACGCGGGCGTCGTCGGGCTCGCCGCGAGTGATCCGCGGCCCGGGCAACTCGACCCGGAAGACCTGCACGTCGCCGCGGCCGCGCAACTCGAGCCGGAAGACGAGCTTCAACTTGGCGAGCGCCGGCACCTCGCCGATGAACCGCTCGATCGCAGTGGTGATCAGCTCGGTGGTCGAGGCCATGGACCGGGTTCCCGCGGGGCTCTCAGATCTTGTGCCGGGCGAGCAGCTTCTTGCCGATCACCATGCGCTGGATCTCCGAGGTTCCCTCGCCGATCAAGAGCAACGGGGCGTCGCGATAGAGCCGCTCGATCTCGTACTCCTTCGAGTAGCCGTAGCCGCCGTGGATCCGAAACGAGTCCTCGACGACCTCCTTGCCGGTCTCCGAGGCCAGCAGCTTGGCCATCCCGGCCTCGAGGTCGGAGCGCTCGCCCGCGTCCTTGAGCCGGGCCGCCTTCAACGTCACCAGCCGGGCCGCCTCGACCTTCGTCGCCATGTCGGCGAGCTTGAACTGGATCGCCTGGTGCTGGGCGATCGGCTTGCCGAACGACTTGCGCTCCTGGCTGTAGCGCAGGGCGAGCTCCAGCGCGCGCTGGGCGATGCCGACTCCGCGGGCGGCCACGTTCACGCGGCCCACCTCGAGGGCGTCCATCATCTGGGAGAACCCGTTGTTGAGGCCCTCCTCCTCCCCACCG
>JACDBR010000211.1 GCA_013694825.1 Solirubrobacterales bacterium | reverse complement strand
GGCCGCCGCAGCGAGCGGCCCGACGGGAGGGGCGGACGGCGCCGCTGAGACCCAGCCCGTGGCGCCCAGCGGCCCGGGCGAGGCCAAGCGGCTGCTCGTCAAGGCCAACTGGGCAATCGACAAGGCGACCCGGGACATCGGCGGGAACTTCCAGCTCCACACGGCAATCGCGGCCGTCATGGAGCTGGTCAACGAGTCCTACCTGGTCAAGGACGGGCTCTACGGCGACCCCGTGGGAGAGGCGTCGCTGCGCTTCGCGACATCGACCGCGGCCTCGCTGATCTTCCCCTTCGCCCCGCACCTCGGCTCGGAGGTCTACGAGGCGCTCGAGGGCGAGCGGGTCTGGGAGCAGGCGTGGCCGCAAGCCGACGAATCGCTGTTGCGCCGCGAGACCTTCACCCTGGTGGTTCAGGTGAACGGCAAGCTGAGGGCCAAGCTCGAGGCGGGCTCGGATCTCGGCAAGGAGGAGTTGCTGGAGCTCGCTCGCGGCGATGAGACGATCGCCGGGCATCTCGACGGCCGCGAGGTCGTCAAGGAGATCGTCGTGCCCGGCAAGCTCGTCAACCTCGTAGTCAGGTGAGCTGGTAACACCGACGCCGGGGATCGTCTGCTACAAAGCTGCGGTGCTAGTCAGACGGCTCTCCGAGGCCCCTGTCCTCGAGGTCCATCGCCTCCGCGCCAGGATCCTGATGGACGCCGGCGAGCTCGGGTCGCGAAACCTCTCGGCTAACTGGATCGAGGTTCCAGCCGGCGCCAGCGAGGAGCTGCGCTCCGATGAGGAGGCCGAGCAGATCTACATAGTCGTCTCCGGCTCGGGCACGCTCTCGGCGACCGGCGACGCTCAGACGGTGGCGGTCGGCGACCTCGTCCTGATCCCGCCGTCGACTGACCACTCGATCGTCAACGACGGCGACGGCGATTTCGCGCTTGTAGCCGTCCACTCGCCAGCGGTCGCCGCCGACGAGCTCTACAGCCGTCGCCTCGCCGCGCAGGCGTCCGGCTACGACGACGAGTACGACGACGACTACGAGTAGATGGCCGCGAGCGAGAGCCGCGAACGCAGCCGGCGCCGCTTCATCGCCCATGGCGACGTGCAGGGAGTCTTCTTCCGCGATTCGACCCGCAGGCGGGCCGGAGAGCTCGGCCTGTCGGGCTGGGTGCGAAATACGCCGGAGGGAACCGTCGAGGGGATCTTCGAGGGCTCGCCCGAGGCGGTCGAGGCCGCGCTGAGCTTCGTCAGGGAGGGTCCCGGCCAGGCCAGGATCGAAAAAGTCGAGGAGACCGCCGAGGAGCCCGAGGGGCTCGACGGCTTCGAGCTGGTCGGCTAGGCGCGACGGGGCCTTCGCTGCGAGGCTCCGCCCGGGCCTTGCCCGGGACGCTCGGCGGCGCCGGTCCGGCGAGGGGATCGGGTGTCTCGGTTTCGAGTCACAAGCGACACGAGCTGCGTCCCACCCGGCGCGGTCGGCGCGGGAGGCTTGGCGCGTGGCCGAGCTCGGGCGTACGCAGATCCTCGTCTACGGCGCGATCGCCGTAGCCCTGCTGCTGCTCGGCGCCCGCTGGCTGCGCGCGTCGGACGGCGGCGCCCCGGCGGGTCCGGGGGTCGAGTTCGCCGCCCAGGACGGAGACGGGGACGAAGATTCCTCGTTTTCGGTGCAGGAGAGCGGGGGAGACGTCGTCGTCCACGTCGCCGGGGCGGTTCGGGCTCCCGGCGTCTACCGGCTCCCCGAGGGAGCCAGGGTGACGGATGCGGTCGAGCGGGCGGGCGGGCCCGTCCGCGGAGCGGCGGCCGACATGGTGAACCTCGCGGCGAAGCTCGCCGACGGCCAGCAGGTGGTCGTCCCATCGTCCGTGCCCCGCGCCAGTACGGCCGCGAGTCCTGCCAGCGTGCCGGACGCGCCGATCAGCCTTGGCACGGCGACGGTCGAGGAGCTCGACACGATCGAGGGCATCGGCCCGGTCACCGCGCAGGACATCGTCGCCTTTCGCGATGAGAGCGGCGGTCTCTCCTCGGTCGAGGACCTCGACGAGATCAGCGGCATCGGGCCCGCGACGATGGAGGCGCTCCGCGGGCGGCTGCAGCCATAGATGGATGGCGCTGAGAGCCGGAGGGCGGGAG
>JACDBR010000155.1 GCA_013694825.1 Solirubrobacterales bacterium | reverse complement strand
CCGTTTCGGCGCCCGCGGTGGGGGCAGGTTGACCGCTAGGCCATGGAGGAGCTGCTTCAGACCCTGACGGGCGGCAACGTGACCGAGGTCAAGGTCGTCCTGGCATCGATCGTCGCGGCGCTCGCGGTGTACCAGATCGTCCTGATCACGGTTGGCTACGGTCCCTGAACGGCCTGCTGCCGCTGCTCGGGATCCTGGTCTTGGTGGCCTTCGCGGTCGTCTGGTTGACCTCAGCCGGCGACTTCCTCCTTGCCGGAGGCGAGGAATGAGCGTTCGTCAGCAGCGCCAGCAGGTCGCCGCGGCGCTGGTCGGCGCCGTCGTGATCGTCGTCGCCGTCGTCCTCGTCGTCATCGGTCAGCTCGGGACCACGAGCGTCTCCGAGCTCGAGGCGCGCGAGGAGGCCCAGCAGGAGCGAACGGACCGCCTCGAGGAGCGCCGCGACGAGAACGCGAACAGATGAAGCCGATCGACGTACTCTCAGGCAATGGCGCCCGGGGCTAGCGGTTTCGCCCCAGCCTGTCGTGCGAGGAGACCCACTCCTGGGCGACGATCGCCGAGCCCAGCGAGATCTCGCCGCAGAGCACTGTCGCGGCGACGATCTCGGCGAGCTTGCGAACCTTGCCGCGCCCATAGCAGCCGAGCAGCTCGAGGCATTCGCGCTGGGTCGCCAGCCCGGTCCCGCCGCCGTGACTGGCGACTATCAGGGCCGGGATCGTGATCGAGTAGTAGTAGTCGCCGTTGGGCCGCAGCTCGGCATAGACCATCGCCGCCGAGGACTCGGCGACGTTGGCGGCGTCCTGGCCGGTGGCGATGAACAGCGCCGTGATCCCGTTGGCCGAGTGGGAGCCGTTGTTGTTGACCCCGGCCATGAAGCCGCCGAGGTGGGACACCTGACGCGCGCGATAGAGCGACTCGGTGTCGACTCGCATCACGCTGCGCAGCACGTCGTCGGGGATCAGCGCCTCGGCGACGACCCGCTTGCCGCGGGTTCGCAGCGTGTTCACCTGGGAGGCCTTCTTGTCGGTGGCGAAGTTGGACTCGAGGAAGAAGCTCTCGATCGTCGAGTTGTTGGCCAGGATCCACTCGCAGGCCGCGAGCGTCGCCTTGCCGGTCAGGTTCTGGCCCGCCGCGTCGCCGGTCGAGTAGTTGAAGCGCGTGTAGAGCATCCGGCTGGCGGCGAAGCGATCGATGTCGAGCAGCTTTCCTGAGCTGGTCGTCGCCTCGGCGGCGGCGCGGATCGCATCCATGTTCTCCTCCAGCCAGGATGAGAAGTCGCGCGCACCCCGGGCGCTCTCGAAGACGAATGACGGGGCTCGTTGCATGCGATCATCGACGACGGTCGTGCGGACCCCGCCACATTCGTGGAGCAACCTCATGCCGCGGTTGTAGCTCGCCACCAGCGTGCCCTCGGCGGTCGCCATCGGCACGTAGAACTCGCCGTTGGCCTCCTCGCCATCGACCAGCAGCGGGCCGGCGAGCCCGATCGGCACCTGCGCCACGCCCATAAACTGCTCGACGTTTCCGGCCACGAGCGCCGGGTCGAAGGAGTAGCTGCCGACGTGCTCGAGGCCGCCTTCGCTGCGCTCGCTCGCGAACTCGCGCCGGCGGGCCGCAGCCTCCGACGTGTAGTCGTCGCCGGAGTGGCGCGGCACGGGAACGCGCTCGAAACGATCGCCGTCTTCGGTCATCCCGCCCTTTCGAGGAAGCTGCCGCTGAGCGCGCCGGATCCTAAGCGTCGCCGCGGGCCGGGGGCCGAATCAGCGGCTGGCTGCCTGCTTTACGCGAAAGCCCTCGCCGCTCCCGCCGCGCACGAAGGAGGCCGAGCGCAGCTTCAGCCTCCAGCGACCCGGCAGGTTGCCGTCCGGGCGCTCGAGGAACTTCGCAAACAGGCGAGTCGTCTGCTCGCAGCTCGGGCTGCGGCCATTCAGGCGCCAGACGTCGTAGCCGCCCTTCGGCAGCTTGAGCCTGCCGATCCGATCGTCGTGGCGTACGCGGAAGGTCGCCGGGCAGAGGATGCCGGGCGTCTGGCCGCCGAGCTGCGGATCGGCGTCGGGACCGACCTTCTGCTTGACCCGGAAGCCGGTGTCCCCTCGCTTCGAGAAGCTCGCCGTGCCCAGCCTCAGCCTCCAGCCACCCGCGAGCTTGCCGTCGTAGTCCTGAAGGAATTTGGCGAGCAGCTTCGCTGCGCGCTCACAGCTCGGGCGCTTCATGACCGTGATCCGGTACTTGCCGGCCGGCAGCGACAGCTTGCCGATGCGGTCGTCGTGCAGGACGTCGAAGAAGTCTGGGCACGCCTTGGTGCCGCGCCCCGGATGCCGGCCTCCCCCGGCTCCACTTGAACCGCCGGCACGAATCAGCTTGAAGGCGGCGCCGGTGCGGCGCTGCTTGAAGGTGATGGTGCGAGCGTTGACCATCCAGCCGTCGGGCAGCTTGCCGTCATAGTCCTCGAGGAAGCGGGGTAGAAGCTCGTCCGAGACCTGCGAGCAGCCCAGCTCGCGGTCGTCCCGGATCTTGATCGTGTAGTGGCCTGCTCGAGCTTGAGCTTTCCCACCCTGTCGTCGTGGAGCACGTGGAAGGTCGACGGGCAGGTGACCCGCGCCGCCTGCGCGGAGCTCAGCGCCGCGGTCAGCGCCGCGAGCGCGGCGAGGGTGGCGAGCGCAGCGGTGATCCGAGGCACGCGGGACGAGCGGATGGTCATTGCTTCCCCTGTAGGACGATCTGGAGCCGACACCCTCGAAGGGGTTAGCCGGTCGGGCGAGGCGTCCTTGCTCTGCCCGACCGCTTGCTCTCAACCCGCTTGTGCCGGCGGGGTTGCGGTCGGCGTGAGATTCGGGTCGGAAGCGACGTTTCCTGCCGGCGTGTCGCGTTTCTCACCCGCCGGAGTAGTCCTCGCCTCGGCCTGCTCGAGCACGCGCCGGCGCAGGTTCTCGCCGTGTCCGGCCAGCACCGCTCGCGAGACGCGCGACTCATCGAGCGCGAGTCCGTGCTGCTCGGCGAGCTCGATGATCTCCTGGCGCTCGGTGTCGTGCCGCGACCAGCGCAGCAGCACCCAGCCGAGCAGGATCAGTGTCAGCAGCATGCCCTCGACTGCCATGATCCCGCCGCCGATCGACTGATCGGTGACTGGATCGATCCCGCGCGCGGCCGTGCGCTCGGCGTAGACGGCGTAGATCGGCGTTCCGGCCCACATGAAGACGTTGCCGACGGCCGCCACGAAGAGGTGCTCGGTCGCTACGTAGACGACCTGGATGCCCGTCGCGAACCACAGCGGCGCGGGAAACGGGCCGACGAGCGCCATCCACTTGATGAATCCGGAGAACAGGAAGACCCCGTGCTCGATGGCGTGCAACGCCGGATTCTGTGCGGCACCCTCGTAGAGCGCCGGGATGTGCCAGATCGCGAAGGCGCCGATGAAGACCGCGAGCGCGATCGCGGGGTGAAAGAGGCTTCGCATCCAGCCCAATCCCGGCAGCGCCATCAGCGGAGCCATCACGGGGCCCGTCACCCCCATCACCAGCAGGAAGCCGGCCAGGTCCATCAGCAACAGGTGCTGGACCATGTGGGCGGAGACGAGATCCTCGGAGAGGTTGCCGAGTGGCCCGGCGATTGCGAGCGCGATCACGAGCAGTCCGGCGGCGAAGCAGATCTGACGAGCCAGCGATGGAGCCCGACCCTTGCGCTCGAGGCGGCGGACCTGCCAGGCGTACGCGACGCCGATCAGCAGCGGAACGCCGATCTCGCCGAGCAGTCTCAGCACTGGCCCGCTGCCGCTGCGCGCTCGGAGATCACGCTCCGAGGTTACGCGGGCAAGGGCGTGGTCTCGACCCGACAGGTCGTGACGCGGAATGACGTATCATTCTTGATCGTGCCGACAGCCGAGCTGACGACCAGGCGGCGCGACGAGATCGCGCGCGCAGCGAGCAGCGAGTTCGCCGAACACGGCTACCACGCCACCGGCATCGCCGATATCGCGCTGCGACTCGGAATCGGCCACGGAACCTTCTATCGCTACTTCCAGAACAAGCGAGACATCCTCGAGCACGTGCTCGAAGGAGTCGTCGAGCGCATCGGCGCGGCGCTGTCGAGCGAGGACCCCGAGTCGGCTTCGACCTTGACCGAGTACCGCGCTCAATCCGAGCGGATCGGGCGGGCGCTCTGCGACGTGTTCATCGACGACTCCGAGCTCGCCCAGCTCTTCTTCGTAGAGGGCATGGGCGCCGACCAGCAGCTCGCCGAGCGCCTGCTCGCCGCGCAGGACCTGTTCGCCGAGGTTGGCGAGCGCTACCTGCGAAACGGCGTCGAACGGGGCTTTCTGCGAGCCGACCTCGACATCGCCACGAGCGCCAGGGCGATCAACGGAATGATCTTCGCCGGCGCGCTCGCGGCGGCGCGGATGCCCGACGCGGCCGCTGCCCGCGAGCGCTGGGTCGCATCGTTGACGAGCCTGATGTTCGAGGGTGTGAGTCGCCGGCGGCCCCCAACGATGGGAGAATCAAGATGAGCACAACGAGTCCCACCGCCGTCGCCAACGGCGCCACCGCTAGGCCGGGCGGCGTCCCGCCCGAACGCGTGCGCGTGCTGGTGATCGGCGGCGGCTTCGCCGGCATCGGCGTCTCGATCGCGCTCGAGCGAGCCGGGATCGCCGACTTCGTCGTGCTCGAGAAGGGCTCCGAGCTCGGCGGCACCTGGCGCGACAACACCTACCCCGGATGCGCCTGCGACGTGCCCTCCTCGCTCTACTCCTTCTCCTTCGAGCAGAACCCCGAGTGGAGCAACGTCTTCGCCAAGCAGCCGGAGATCCAGGACTACCTGCTGGGCATCGCTCGCAAGTACGAGGTCGAGCGCCGGGTCAGGCTCGAGACCGAGGTCCTGGCCGCCCACTGGGACGCCGCTGAGCAGTGCTGGGTCGTCGAGACGAGCCGCGGCACGCTGCTGGCCGACGTCCTCGTGGCCGCCTCGGGCCCGCTGCACGAGCCCGTGATCCCCTCGCTGCCCGGGATCGGTGATTTCGCCGGCACCAGCTTCCACTCGGCGCGCTGGCGCCACGACCACGACCTCAGCGGCGAGCGGGTCGCCGTCGTCGGCACCGGCTCATCGGCGATCCAGTTCGTCCCCGAGATCACCCCGCGCGTCGGGCGGCTGCACCTATTTCAGCGCACCGCCCCGTGGGTGCTGCCGAAGCTCGATCACGAGATCCCCGGAGTCGAGAAGGCGCTGTTTCGCCGCGCGCCGCTCGCCCAGCGCGCGTGGCGCGAGCTGCTCTATCACGCGCTCGAGCTCGTCCAGCTCGCCCAGCGCCGGCCACGGGTGATGGCCCAGATCCAGAGGCTCGGCCTCCAGCACCTGCGCCGGCAGGTCCGTGACCCGGAGCTGCGCAGGATCCTCACCCCGCACTTCATCCTCGGCTGCAAGCGGCTGCTGCTCTCCAACAGCTACTACCCGGCACTGACGCAGCCGCATGTCGAGGTCGGTGCCGCGCGGCGTCTCCGAGGTCCGCGAGCGTTCGATCGTCGACTCCGAGGGCATCGAGCGCGAGGTCGACACGATCATCTTCGGAACCGGGTTCCGGGTCACCGACCCGCCGATCGCCGATCGCGTGCGCGGGGCCGACGGCCGCCTGCTCTCGGAGGTCTGGCAGGGCAGCCCGCAGGCCTACCTGGGGACGAACGTCTCCGGCTTCCCGAACCTGTTCATGACGATCGGCCCCAACATCGCCAACGGCCACACCTCGGCGCTCGTCCTGATCGAGGCTCAGATGCGCTACATCGTCGAATCGGTCCAGGCGATGGACCGCGAGCGCCTTGCCAGCCTCGACGTTCGCGCCGACGTCCAGCGGCGCTACAACGAGAAGGTCCAGCGGGCGCTGCAGCCGACGGTCTGGAACGCCGGCGGCTGCGCCAGCTACTACCTCGACCGAAACGGGCGCAACAGCTCGATCTATCCCTGGACGACCATCGACCTGCGCCGGAGAATGCGGAGCATCGACCTCGACTCCTACGAGACCTCGCCCGCCGGCCGGCCCGACCCGGCCGAGGCCGAGCTGGTCGGCTGAGGCGCCGGTCGCGGCCGAGCGGCTAGTCGTCGTTGGGCATCTCGACCCGGACGCCCTCCGACTGCTGCTCGGGACCGGAGCCCGTCGCGCCCCGGTGGCGAGGGTTCGACGCCCCGGCGTGTCCGTTCGATGAGCCGTTACGAGACGCCGCACCGAAGTGCTCGCCCTTGTAGGGGCCGGGCTTGGGACGCGGCTTGCCACCGGGGAAGGCCAGACGCAGGATCGTCCGCTGCACCATCCCGAGCTGCTGCATGAACGGCCCGGTGTTGTACGGCAGGCCGTAGCGCGAGCAGATCTCCTTCACGCGCGGAGCGATCTCGGCGTAGCGGGTGCTCGGCATGTCGGGGAACAGGTGGTGCTCGACCTGGTAGCCGAGGTTGCCCGAGGCGACGTGGAAGAAGGCGCTGCCCTCGATGTTGGCGGCGCCGACGAGCTGGCGTACGTACCAGCCGCCCCGCGTCTCGTCCTCGACCTCGTTCCTGGAGAAGGTGTAGGTCTGGTCGGGGAAGTGGCCGCAGAAGATGATCCAGTTCGACCACACGTTGCGGATCACGTTCGCGGTCGCGTTCGCGGTCGCGGTCGCCTTGAACGTCTCGGCGCCCGAGCGAAGCGCGGTGGCGGCGAAGTCGGCTGCGACCTGCTGCGTCGAGCGCCGGCGACCGACGCGGCGGCCGAGCTTCCGCCCCAGCCTCCGAGCGCGGTTGCCCTCCCCCCGATCGACCGCGCCGCCTGAGCGGATCAGCTCGAGGCCGACGGTCGGCAGGGCGCTGATCAGGGGCCAGGCGATGTAGTCCTTGACGATCTGGTCGCGCATCTTGCCCGAGATGCCCTTGAGCTCCTTGGCGACCTGCTTGTGCGACTTCTCCCCGGCGCGCACGGCGTCGAGGTCGAGGTCGTGGACGGCGACGCCCCATTCGAAGAAGAGCATCAGCAGCACGTTGTAGAACGGCTGCAGCAGGTAGACCGGGTGCCAGCGCTGATGCGGGTCGATCCGCATGATCTCGTAGCCGAGGTCCTTGTCCTTGCCGCGGATGTTCGTGTACGTGTGGTGGATGT
Source organism: Solirubrobacterales bacterium (assembly GCA_013694825.1). Classification (GTDB taxonomy): domain Bacteria; phylum Actinomycetota; class Thermoleophilia; order Solirubrobacterales; family 70-9; genus JACDBR01. The sequence goes on along the minus strand of JACDBR010000155.1, from coordinate 3,368 downwards.
AGTTGTGGGAGTGCTTCCAGGCGTCGGCGGTCGAGGCGGTGTCCCAGTCCCAGGTCGAGGAGTGGATGTAGGGATCGTTCATCCAGTCCCACTGACCGTGCAGGACGTTGTGGCCGATCTCCATGTTCTCGAGGATCTTGGCCGCGCCGAGGCTCGCCGTGCCAAGCGCCCACGCCGGCCTGAACGGTGAGGCGACGAGGACCGCGCGGCTGATCACGAGCAGTCGGCGGTGCATCTCGATCATGCTCGTTATGTACTTGCGGTCGCGATCGCCGAGCTCGCCGTAGACCTCGTCGTGGATCGCGTCGAACTCCTTGCCGAGCTCTTCGACCTGCTCGTCGGAGAGGTGGGCCAGCGGGCTCTCTATCTGTGTTGCGGGCATTTGGTCGTCGCTCCTTTGGTGGAAGTTTGCGGAAGTTCTCGACGAGCTCTCGACGGCGGGCCGCTAGAGCCCGATCTCGACGTCGCCCTCAGGCGCGTGGATGCAGGTCCGCACCATCTCGCCCTGCGTTCCCTTGACGTCGCCGTTTCGCATGTCTCGGATCCGGCCCGAGTTGAGCTTGCCGATGCAGGTGTGGCAGATCCCCTCGCGGCAGCCGAAGGGCAGCGCGAGCCCGGCTTCCTCGCCGGCCACGAGGATCGGCGTTGCGCCGTCGCACTCGGTCGTGCACTCGCTCTTGCTGAAGGTGATCGTGCCGCCCTCGCCCTCCTCGCCACCCCCGATCTTGGGCTGGAAGCGCTCCATGTAAAGCAGCTGAGGGTCGCCTTCATCCTCCCAGTGCTCGACCAGCGCGTCGAGCAGGTCGGGAGGCCCGGAGGCAAACGTGGTGCGCTCTCGCCAATCGGGGCAGAGCTCGTCGAGGTCGGCCGGCGAGATCCGACCCTGCTCGCCCGTCACCTGGACGAGGAGGTGGAAGCGGTCGTGGCCGGCGTCGAGCTCACGCAGCTCATTGCCGAAGACGACCCCTTCGAGCGTGTGCGAGGAGTGAATCAGCGCCACGTCGCGGACCTCGTCGCGGCGATCAAGCTCGCGCAGCATGCTCATGATCGGCGTGATTCCGCTGCCGGCGCTGATGAAGAGCGCCTTGTCGGGGATCGTCTCGGGCAGCGTGAAGTCGCCCTCCACCCCACCCAGCCGGACGAGCGTCCCAGGCTTCAGCTCCTTGACCAGGTGGGGCGAGACGGTGCCCTGGTCGACCAGCTTCGGCGTGACGCTGATGCAGCCATCCGGGCGGTCGGTCTCCGAGGTCAGCGAGTAGGCACGCCAGTGGTGGACGCCGTCGATGATCACGCCCACCCGCAGGTACTGACCAGGGGCGTGGCCTGGCCAGGCGTGGCCGGGCTTGATCACGATGGTGACCGTGTCGTCGGTCTCACGCTGGATCTGCTCGACCCGGCCGCGCAGCTCGCGGCTCGACCAGAGCGGGTTGATCAGCTCGAGGTAGTCGTCGGGCAGCAGCGGGGTGAACAGCGAGCGCATCGCGCCGAGCGCGCGGCGACGCAGCGGCGAGACGTCGGGCTTAGCGCCTACCTCGGCCATCTGCCGGCTCCCGTCGTCTTCGATCTCTGGTCGTTCACGTGCTCTGAGGCGCGGCTCGTCCCAGCCGGCGCGCCCGGGGAAGATAGCTAAGCGGTGAACGACTGTCACTCAGGCGTTCACGGAGCTACCTGTCGGGGCCCTATTCCTCTACCCTGGCCGGTGATGACGGCGCGTCCGCGCACTCCGAGGCAGCTGCGCGAGCGTGACATCGTGCGCGGCACCAGAGCGCTTTTCGACGAGCGGGGGCTCCAGGACGCGCCGGTCGAGGAGATCGCCCGGTCGGTCGGGATCGCGCGCGGCCTGATCTACCGCTACTTCTCCTCCAAGGAGGAGCTCTACATCGCGACGATGCTCGACTACCTCGAGGAGCTCCACGGGGTCATGACCGAGGCGGTCGACATGGCACGCGACCCGGCGGCCCGGCTCGAGCGCCTGACGCGGGCATTCATCGGTTTCTGCGAGCGCTACCCGGCCTTCCTCGACAGCTCGCTGGCGCTGATGAAGCGCCCGGCCGCGCAGCTGCGGGACAACGTCTCCCCAAGCGTCTGGATCAACCTCGGACAGGGCATGGCGGACTGCCTGGAGATTCTCGCCACGACACTTCGCGACGGCAGCGAGGCAGAGGTCTTCGCGGTCACCGACCCCGACGCGATGGCCAATCTCCTCTGGGCGCAGATGCTCGGGCTGATGCACCTCGCGCGAATCAAGGTCGGCGTCCGCCGCACCCCCGAGGGCAACGCGGCGCTGTTTCGGATCGACCTCGACGACCTCGAGGAGGCCTGCCTTCAGAGCGCGATGGCGGTAGTCCGAGGCGGGGTCAGCTTCGGGCCAGGGGTCGCACCCGCGCGCGTCTAGACCTACGCCAGGGCGAGGCGCACGACCGTCACGACGCCGACGACGATGATGATCCCCCGCAGCAGCTCGGGCCGCAGGCGGCGGCCGAAGCGGGCGCCGAGGAAGCCGCCGACCGTCGCCCCGACGGCGATGATCGCGGTCGGCAGCCAGGCGACGTCGGCGGCGAAGACGAAGACCAGTCCCGCGACGCCGTTGACCATCCCGACGAGCACGTTCTTGAGCGCGTTGATGCGCTGCAGGTCGTCCGGTAGGACGGCTCCCACCGTGGCCAGGAACATCACTCCCTGGGCGGCGCCGAAGTAGCCGCCGTAGATGCCACATGCGAAGGTCGCGATCCGCGCCCCCAGCCCGCCGTCGGCGTCGGCGGCCTCGTCCTGCCGGGCCCGCGCCTCGCGGCGCCTCGTCACCCAGGCAGAGATCCTCGGCTGGAAGGCGACCAGCACCACCGCGAGGCCGACGAAGACCGGGACCACGGCGTCGAAAGCCGAGGCCGGAAGCAGGAGCAGAGCCGCTGCACCGACGATCCCGCCGCTGATCGAGGCCACCGCGAGCCGCAGGACACGACGACGCTGGCCCACTAGCTCCGCGCGATAGCCGAGCGCGCCGGCGACCGCGCCCGGTACCAGGCCGATCGAGTTGGAGACGTTGGCGACGACGGGCGGATAGCCGATCGCCAGCAGAACCGGAAAGGTGATCAGCGTGCCCGTTCCAACGGCCGCGTTGATCGCGCCGGCGCCTACCCCGGCGACGAGTACGAACAGGACCTCGAGCGCGCTCACCGGCTCATTCCATCAGCAAGCCCGATTTCCTGACGCCGACGCCGACGCCGGGCCGGCGCCGACGTTCCGAGCGCTGCCAGCCCTGTGTCGACGTCCGCGTTCAGCGGAAGGCCGAGATCCCGGTCAGCGCCTGCCCGAGCGTGAGCGTGTGCACCTCGTCGGTGCCCTCGTAGGTGAACACCGACTCGAGGTTG
>JACDBR010000149.1 GCA_013694825.1 Solirubrobacterales bacterium | reverse complement strand
ACCTCGAGGGCTTCCGCTACGACGCCCACCCGATGGGGATGCTGCTGGCCTCCGTCGGCGCGCTCTCGACCTTCTATCCCGAGGCCAAGGCGATCGAGGACGAGGAGGAGCGCTACATGGCGGCGGTACGGATGATCGCCAAGGTGCCGACCCTGGCCGCCTTCTCCTACCGCCACAACCGCGGCCTGCCCTACGTCTATCCCGCCAACGACCTCTCCTACACCGAGAACTTCCTCGCGATGATGTTCAAGATGACCGAGGTCAACTACGAGCCCGATCCGCGGCTCGCCAAGGCCCTCGACATCCTCTTCATCCTTCATGCCGACCACGAGCAGAACTGCTCCACCGCGGCGGTGCGCGGGGTCGGCTCCTCACAGGTCGACCCCTACTCGGCCGTCGCGGCGGGGGTCGCCGCGCTCTATGGCCCGCTCCACGGCGGCGCCAACGAGGCGGTGCTGCGGATGCTGCGTCGGATCGAGTCGGTCGAGAACATCCCGAAGTTCCTCGAGAGGGTCAAGAACCGCGACGAGAAGCTGATGGGGTTCGGCCACCGGGTCTACAAGAACTACGACCCGAGGGCACGGATCATCCGCCAGCACGTCGACGAGGTGCTCGAGGCGACGGGCGAGAACCCGCTGCTCGAGATCGCGACGGAGCTCGAGCGCCAGGCGCTGGACGACGACTACTTCACGGAGCGAAAGCTCTATCCCAACGTCGACTTCTTCTCCGGCCTGATCTACGAGGCGCTGCGGATTCCTGCCGAGATGTTCACCGTCATCTTCGCGATCGGTCGCACCTCGGGCTGGATCTCCCAGTGGCTGGAGATGATCGAAGACGAGGACCTCAAGATCGCCCGTCCGCGCCAGGTCTACACCGGCATTCGCGACCGCGATTACATCGACCTCGACGAGCGCGAAGGCGAGGAGAAGATCGTCGGCCCGCCGGCGCGGCGGCCGAAGTTCCCGCGCCGCGGCGCCTAGCATCCGCAGGACCTGGAGGTCGCGATGCCCGGTCGCCGCGGCCGCTACCGGCTGACGGTCCGAAACGGCTCCGAGGTCTCGCGCGAGCGGCCAGCAGATCTCGAGCAAACGCTGGAGCGGATGCATGAGGCGGTCGACGAGATTCGCTCCAGCGGCGGGCTCGACCGGGTGAAGATGCTGCGCACCTTCGAGCCGGGCGATCGGGTCGCGGGCCGGGTCGAGATCTCATCCGGTGGGCTGTTCCGGGGCGCCGATGCCGGTATCGACGTGATGGGCGACGGTCGCCTGATCGCCTACTCGGGCGGCGTCGGGCGGCGCGAGCTCTCCTCGGAGCAGGGAGCGTCGGCGCTGGAGCTTGTGCGCGAGCAGCTCGAGAGGCTCGAGAGAGACTGACCGGCTCGCGGCTACCCTCGCTGCGAGGTGGCCGGCCAGCAGGAGATTCCCGAAGGAAGCGTCGCCGCCGGCCGGCGGGCGAAGCTGCCACGGGGCGCCGAGCAGCCGGTGCGGGTCTACGTCAACGGCGTGGAGCAGACTCCCGGCGCGGACTATGAGCTGCGTGGCGGGGAGCTGGTGTTCAGTCGCCAGATAGTCAAGGAGGGCAAGCTCGGCGGGATTCGCTGGCTGTCGATGTTCCTCGGCGTCGCCGGCAGCTATCGCAAGCACGAGACGGTCGACGTCGAGTACCGGGTGGACGGCCGGCCCAAGCTGATGTCCGACGTCGAGATGCTCGGGGACTGACGGCTTCGGGGCTCAGCCGAGGCCGGCAAGCGCCGCGACGCGCTCGCGGTGGACCGAGGCGACGCCGAAGAGCTTGGCGTCGAGGCGGGCCCGCTTCAGCCAGAACTGCAGGTCGTGCTCCCAGGTGAAGCCGACCCCGCCGTGGACCTGGAGCGAGGAGCCGCAGACGTTCCAGCCCGCCTCGGAGGCGCGGTCCTTGGCCATCGAGGCGGCGAGCGGCATCGTCTCGGGCTCCGAATCAGCCGCCCAGGCGGCATACAGGGTCAGCGAGCGCGCCTCCTCGACCTCGTAGAGCATCTCCGCGCAGCGGTGGGAGACGGCCTGGAAGCTGCCGATCGGCTGCCCGAACTGCTGGCGTTCCTTCGCGTAGTCGACGGCCATCTCGAGCGCCCGCTGGGCGATGCCGACGAGCTCGGCGGCGACGAGCGTCGCGATCCGATCGGCCGCAGCC
>JACDBR010000090.1 GCA_013694825.1 Solirubrobacterales bacterium | reverse complement strand
CCGAGACCCGAGCACCCGAGAAGCCGGCATCCGGCACGCCGGTCGAACCCGGTGCCCGCTCCGAGCCGGCCACGGCCGTGGCGGCCGGGCCTCCTGCCGCGGTTTCCGACACGGCCTCGGCGAACGGCCCCGGTGGGGTCGACCTCGAGACCCTGCGCGGTGCCTGGACGGAGATCCTCGAGGGCGTGCGCGAGTCAGGCGGCGAACTGCTCTGGCATGCGCTCTCGGTCGCCCGGCCGGTCTCGGTCGACGTCGAGGCCAAGCGCTTCGAGGTCGGCTTCCCGCCGGACGCGGCCTTCAACAAGCGCCGGGCCGAGTCCGAGGCCGCTCGCGAGCAGCTGATCGAGTCGGTAGGCAGCGTGCTGGGCACCAGCTTGCGACCCAGCTACGCGCTGGTCGAGGAGATCGAGATCGAGGCGCCTGCCGCCACGGTGCTCTCGGCCGACGAGCTCGTGGCGAGGATCAAGGCCGAGTTCGACGCCGAGGAGCTCTACCACGACGACACCGAGGCCGAGCGTCAAGGCGACGACGAGAAAGCCCCCGAGGCGAGGAGGAAGGCATGAGTCGCAGAGGTGGCGGACCAGGGGGCTTCGACATGAACGCGATGCTCAAGCAGGTCCAGCAGATGCAGACCCAGATGACCGAGGCTCAGGAGAGCCTCAAGGACGAGCAGGTCGAGGCGAGCGCCGGCGGCGGAATCGTCAAGGTCAAGGTCTCGGGCGATCTGCGCGTTCTCGATGTCGCGATCGACCCCGAGGCGGTCGATCCGGAGGACGTCGAGATGCTCCAGGACATGGTTCTGACGGCGGTCAACGACGGCTTGCGATCCGCCCAGGAGCTCGCCGCCGAGAAGATGGGCCCGATCACCGGCGGGATGGGCGGCGCCGGCGGGCTCGGCGGGCTCGGCCTGCCCGGGATGTAGGCAGAACGGCCGGGCCCGAGGCCGAGCAGGTCAGGTCTCAGCGCCTCGGAGGAGCTCGGCTCCCAATCGCTTCGGCGCGACCAGCAGATAGCTGTGCACCACGACGGACTCGAGCTGCTCCCAATCGGTATCGGCCAGGTCGACCCTCAGTCCGACCCACCCACGTGGTCCGAGGTAGGAGGGGATGAAGCAGCGTTCGGGCTGTTCGCGGCCCAGCTCCTCGTTCTGGCCGGGCGGGGCCTTCGCGTTGATCGCCCGGCGTCCGTCGCCGTGGTACCAGGCGAAGGTCTTGCCGCGAACTCGAAAGGCGACGTGGGAGCCGCTCGGCTCGTCGCCCATCAGGACAGGCTAACCGGCTCGGCCGCTAGCTTGACGGGTCGATGAACCCTGCCCCGATCAACCGTCTCGTCACCGAGCTCTCGAAGCTGCCGGGGATCGGTCAACGCACGGCGCAGCGGCTCGCCTTCCACATCCTGCGGGCCGAAGGCGACGAGGCGTTAGCGCTCGCCGCCGCGATTCGCGAGGTCAAGGAGCGGATCGGGCTCTGCGAGGTCTGCTTCAACCTGGCCGAGGGCCCGCGCTGCAGGATCTGCGAGGACGAGCGTCGCGACGCGGCGCTGATCTGCGTGGTCGAGGAGCCTCAGGATGTGATCCCGATCGAGCGCACGCACGAGTACTCGGGCCTCTACCACGTGCTCGGAGGCGCGCTCTCGCCGATCGATGGCATCGATCCCGAGGATCTGCGGATCTCCGAGCTGGTCGACCGAGTCGGGCGCGGTGAGATCCGCGAGGTGGTGCTGGCGACCAACCCGACGACGACCGGCGAGGCCACGGCCCATCACGTCGCCGGGTTGCTGCGATCCCGTGTCGAGATCACCAGGCTGGCCAGCGGCCTGCCGGTCGGCGCCGACCTCGAGCACGCCGACGAGGTGACGCTTGGCCGCGCATTCGCCGGGCGGCGCAGTCTGGTCTGAGCGAGGTCGGGGACGCAGGCGAACGGCGCTCGTCGGCTTCCGCGCCGGCGAGCGAAGCCCGCGTCAGCGGCGTGGGCGGCGGACCGGCCTCTCCTCCTCGACGCGGTCATCGTAGCCCCGCTCGTAAGGGTCGGGCGCGGCCGGCCGCCGGCTGCGTGAGGCGTAGGCCTGGTAGGCGAACGACAGCGCGAGCCCGACGATGCCGGCGATCATCAGGATCAGCCCGATCGTCTCGAGGTCGATCGCGCTCGTATCGACGTTGATCGCGTAGCGCAGAATTGCGCCGACGGCGACCAGAAAAACTGAACCTGCAATCGACATGCCTTGACCTCCGCGGCGGACGATACCGGCGCTCCGGCGTCTGACGCGGAGTCCGGGTTAAGCGCAAGCGAACATGCGGAGGCCGGTCCGGCTGGAGACCCCCCAGCCGCCGGATGCCTCACGAGCCGGCCCGACGCACCCAAACCGGGACCGACCTCGGACCCTGACGAGATCATCGTCGCCAAGGCGGCGTTTTCAAGGGTGTTTCTCCGCAGATCGATCGCGGAGAACTACTGAGTGGTCTCATGAGCCCGATCGGCTGCCCCCGCCCGGCTCCTCGATCAGTCCTAGCTCGCGCTTCAGCTCGAGCACCCGCTCGACCGCCTCGGCCAGGCGCCCGGGCCGCAGGTCTCCGCGCTCGAGCGCCTTGGCGATCGCGTCGCGGGCCTCCTCGACGTCGCCGGGATCGGAGATCTGGATCAGGTCGGCGCCGGCCTTCAGCGCGAGCACCGCCGCCTCGCCGACCTCATACGAGCCGCTGATCGCGCCTGCGTTGAGGTCGTCCGTGATCGCGACTCCCTCGAAGCCGAGCCGCTCGCGCAGCAGCCCGGTGGCAACCTCCGGGCTCAGGGCTGCCGGGGTCGTGCCGCTGTAGGCGGCGTAGAAGGCCAGCGAGAGGACGACCGCCGGGGCGCCTTCCTCGAAGGCCGCCTCGAAGGGCGGCAGGTCGCGCTGTCCGAGCGACGCGGCGTCAAGCGAGACGCCGGCTGGCGCCTGGCTGGGATCCTGGTTGGCGGCGCCGAGCCCGGGGAAGTGAAGCGGCGCACAAGCCAGCTCTTCCTCCTCGCAGCCGCGAAGCGCGGCTGCGGTCAGCTCGGTGGTGAGCGGCGTGCTGTCGGAGAAGGCGCGGTCGGCCAGCGGGCTGTCCAGGCTCGCGACGTCGGCGACCGGAAACAGGTTGAGGTCGAAGCCCGACTCGCGCAGCGCGGCTGCCGATTCGCTCGCCCACTTGGTCACCTCTTCCGGAGAGCCCTCGTCGCCGACCTCGAGCTCGGTCCGGTCGGGAGGCAAGTCGGCAAGCGAGCGATAGCGACCGCCCTCCTGCGCGGCGACGATCAGCGGAGGGACGTCGCCGGCCTCCTCGGCTGTCTCTCGCAGCCCATCGACCACCTTGACGCCGGCCTCGCGGTCGGGCCAGTTCTCGGACTCGACCAAGATCCCGCCGAGCTGGTGCTCGCCGACCTGCTCCACGATCTCCTCGTCGACCTTCGAGCCGTCGATCCCGGCCAGCAGCACCTGGTCGATCTGCTCCGAGGCCGAGAGCCCCGAAACGGGCACGACCTGGGCTGGCGCCGGCCGGCTGTCGGCCTGCTCGGTCGTGGAGCTCGAGCCGGCGGAGGAATCGGGGTTCGATCCGCCTCCCTCGCCACCGAGGGCGATCGCCAGCCCGGCACCGGCCAGCACCAGCACCACCGCGGCCACGAGCGCCACTGCGCGGCTTGGTCGTCGCGGGCGGGTAAACCGCCGCCCGGGGGAGTCTTCGGCGGATTCGGCCATCGGCGCGCGATCGTATGCCGAAAGCGGGTCGATCGTCTCGGCTTCGTATCCTCGCGGGCCATGCCGGAGACCGTGGCGATGAAGTTCGGCGGCACCTCAGTCGCCGGTCCGGAGGACATCAAGCGGGCGGCGCGGCGGATCGTCGCCGCTCGCGAGGCGGGCAACCGCGTCGTCGCCGTGCTCTCGGCCCGGGGCAAGACGACCGACGACCTGGTCCGCCAAGCCCATGAGGTATCCGAGCGCCCGCTTGCGCGCGAGATGGACATGCTGCTCTCGACCGGGGAGCGGATCTCCTGCGCGCTATGCGCCATGGCGATCAGCGACATGGGCCACGAAGCGATCTCGCTGACCGGCTCCCAGGCGGGGATCGTGACCGACTCCTCGCACACAAAGGCGAGGATCCTCGACGTTCGCGCGGATCGAATCCGCGAGGCGCTCGGGCAGGAGAAGATCGTCCTCGTCGCCGGCTTTCAGGGTGTCTCGGGGGAGAGCCGTGACGTCACCACGCTTGGCCGCGGCGGCTCGGACACCACCGCGGTCGCGCTCGCGGCGGCGCTCGATGCGAGCGTCTGCGAGATCTACACCGACGTCGCGGGCGTCTTCAGCGCCGACCCGCGGATCGTGCCTGACGCGCGCAAGCTGAGCGTGGTCTCGTTCGAGGAGATGCTGGAGATGGCCTCATCGGGTGCCAAGGTGCTGCAGCTTCGCTCGGTCGAGTACGCGCGCAACCATGCCGTCAGGATTCACTGCCGAAGCTCGTTCGAGGACGGCGCGGGAACGCTCGTCCTCGGAGAGGAGGAGACGATGGAAAGACCCCTAGTCACTGCCGTCACCCACTCGACCGAGGAGGCCAGGGTGACGCTCGTCGGCGTCCGCGACGAGCCCGGCGTCGCCGGGCAGATCTTCGGATCGCTGGCCGCGGCCAGCGTCAACGTAGACATGATCATCCAGAACGAGCCGATCTCGACCGGGCGCAGGGCCGACATGTCCTTCACCGTCGGCAGCGGCGACCTGCAGACCGCCGTCGAGGTGATCGAGGGGATCGGGGTCTCCGAGTCGGTCTCGACCGACGAGCGAATCGGCAAGGTCTCGATCGTCGGCGCCGGGATGCGCTCGCATCCGGGCGTGGCCGCCAAGGTCTTCCAGACCCTCGGCGAGCGGCAAATCAACATCGAGATGATCTCGACCTCGCCGATCAAGATCTCCTGCGTGATCGGGTCCGACTACGTCGCCGATGCCGTCCGCGCCCTGCACCGGGCCTTCGATCTCGGCGCCGACGCGATCCAACGCGAGGAGCCGACCGGCGCGGCCCACCGCCCACGGGTAGGCATATGAGTGAGCGACATAGCTACCGCGTCGGGATCCTTGGTGCGACGGGCGTCGTCGGCCAGACGCTCTTGGCGATCCTCGCCGAGCGCCGGTTCCCGGTCTCCGAGCTGCGCCCACTGGCCTCGGCTCGCTCGGCCGGCAGCCGCGTTCGCTTCGGCGACTCCGAGCTCGAGGTGATCGAGCTCGACGAGGACTCCGTCTCGGGACTCGACCTCGTCCTGTCCTCGGCCGGCGGCTCGGTCTCGGCTGAGTGGGCGCCCCGGTTCGTCGAGGCAGGCGCCGTCGTCGTCGACAACACCAGCTTCTGGCGGATGGACGAGCGAGTGCCGTTGGTCATCTCGGAGGTCAACCCGGATGCGCTCGCCGAGCACTCGGGCCTGATCGCCAACCCCAACTGCACGACGATGGTCATGCTGACCGCGCTGGCGCCGATCCACCGTGCGGCTGGGCTCGAGCGGATCGTGATCTCGAGCTACCAGTCGGCTTCTGGCACCGGCCGCCGCGCGGTCGAGGAGCTGAACGCCCAGACAAGGGCAATCGCCGCCGGCGAGGCGGTCCCTGCTCCCGAGATCTATCCGCACCAGCTCGCCTACAACGTCCTGCCGCAGGTCGAGTCCTTCAAGGACGGCGACGACTACACGACCGAGGAGCGAAAGCTGATGGCCGAGACGCGCAAGATCCTCGGGCTCGGCGAGGAGCTGGGGATCTCGGCGACGTGCGTTCGCGTCCCGGTCCTGGCCGGGCACTCGGAGTCAATCAACATCCAGACCTCCGCCGAGCTCTCGCCCGAGGAGTGCCGGCGGATCCTCGCCGAGGCACCGGGCGTCGTGGTCGCCGACGATCCCTCCGACGCGGTCTATCCCCTGGCGCTCGACGCCGCCGGCCGCGACGAGGTGCTGGCCGGGCGGATTCGCCGCGACCCCTCGCACGAGCGCTGCCTAAATCTCTGGGTGGTCGGCGACAACCTGCGCAAGGGAGCCGCCCTGAACGCGGTCCAGATCGCCGAGCTGCTGGCCGCGCGCGACCTCATGCGGGTCCCGGCCGGCGCCTCGCTCGCCGCCTGACCTGGCGAGTCAGGGTGCGCACGATTCGCCCCTCGCCGAGCTCTGACAGCCAGACGACCGAATAGCGTTCCGCTTCCGTGCTCGCCGCCTATCTCGCCTCCGCGGCGCTCGTCGTCGTGCTCTCGCTGCTCGCCGGGGCGGCGCTCGTCGTTCTCTGCGGGCGCTGCGACCTGCTGGCACTCTCGCCGGCTTTCGGGCTAGGCGCGCTCCTGATCGCCACCGGGGTCACCACCGACCTCGGCGGTGGCGAGAGCGCACTCGCTCTCGCCCTCGGCGGCTTGGCAGTCGGCGCGCCCGCTGTGCTGGCC
>JACDBR010000063.1 GCA_013694825.1 Solirubrobacterales bacterium | reverse complement strand
GGGCCGACCTCGCGCTCGGTGCCCGCCGAGTCGAACGGCTCGAGGAGACGAAGCGGCTCGTCGAGGCCGAGGGGCGACGGGCGATCGCGGTCGAGACCGACGTCGCCGAGCCTGAGAGCTGCCAGCGCCTGGCGGCCGCGGCCGCCGAGCGGCTCGGCCGAGTCGACGTTCTCGTCAACAACGCCGGCGTCGGAACGGCGGTGCCGGCGCTCAAGGAGACGCCCGAGCAGTTCCGAGCGGTGATCGACGTCAACCTCAACGGCTGCTACTGGATGGCCCAGGCGGCGGCGCAGAGCATGGACCGCGAGCGCGGAGGCTCGATCATCAACATCTCGAGCGTCCTCGGCCTGACCACCGCAGGCCTGCCACAGGCCGCCTACGCGTCGAGCAAGGCGGCGCTGATCGGCCTGACCCGCGACCTCGCACAGCAATGGACCGGCCGGCGGGGGATTCGGGTCAACGCCGTCGCACCGGGCTTCTTCGCCAGCGAGATGACCGACCAGTACCCGCCCGAGTACCTGGAGCTCCAGAAGCAGCGGATCCTCACCGGGCGCACCGGCGATCCGCGCGAGCTCGCCGCAACCGTGGTCTTCCTGGCCAGCGACGCCGCCGGCTACGTCACCGGTCAGACGCTGGCAGTCGATGGTGGGCTGACGGTTACGTGAGCCTGGGCCCCGTGCCGCCTAGAGCCGGGCACACTGATCTTCCTTGTTGCCCTGGACGACGTTCCCGCCTCCGATCGGACGCGGATGTTCTCCTTGCACTGCAGGTTGCCGTCGACGCGGTTGCCCGTAATCCGCACGCCGCCCTTGTTCTGGAATGCCTGGATGCTGTCGCCGACGTTGTTGGCGACGGCGCTGAGGGATCCGCTGTTGCTGTCGTACAGGAGGCCCTCGCCGATCCTCGTTCGGCGAACCGTCGCCTAGCGGCTCTGGACCACCTGGATCGCGCCGTCGACCCGAGAGTTGCGGACCGCGGTGCGGCGCGCGTTCTCGGCCTGGACGTTGCCTATCACCCGAACGCGCTTCGCGACCAGTGTCGCCCCGCGGTCGATCTTGACCGTTCCCTGCGCCTTCGTGCCGTTGAGCTCGCAGCGCTCGCCCTGCGGCACGCGAATGTTGTCGAGCGTACGGTCGCCGATCGTGCCGCGGCAGACCCGCTCCTCCGCTGCGGCGGTCGCCGGCAGCGAGAGCGCCAACGACGCGGCCACGGTGGCGACCCCGCTCAAGATCACGCCCCGGAGACCGAACCCCCGTACTCCATTTCCCGCTACAGCCCTGTCTCTCATCGCGAACCTCCACCAGCCTCCACCTCGATCGCTCCCCCAGGGTCGAGGACGTTCCTGAGAGTCCGATTGGAGGCGGATTAGAGATCTCTCAGGCCGCTGAGCCCAGTGAGCGGCCCGCTTTGGCCTCGGTTTCGTCCGCTCCGCCGCCGAGACTGCTGCTCGCAGAGTTGACGGCGAGGAGCACCAGGTGGACCTGAGGACGATGACCTACGAGAGGACGGGGCGGGTGGCGCGGATCACCCTCGACCGGCCCAAGCAGGGCAACGCGATCACACTCCGGATGCCGCGTGAGCTCGCAGCCTGCGTCGAGCGGGCTGACCTCGACCCCGAGGTGCATTGCCTGTTGCTGTCGGGCAACGGATCAGGTTTCTGCGGCGGCTACGACCTCGGGCTGTTCGCCGAGGGCGATCCTCAGGCCGATGCTGGATCTCAGGCAGACGCCGGTGATGCACCGGCCGGCTCGCCCCTGGACCCAGCCGTCCAGCGGGCCAATCACGACCCCCGCCGCACCTGGGACCCCGTCGTCGACCTTCAGATGATGCAGCGCAACGTCCGCGGCTTCATGAGCCTGTTCCATGCCGACAAGCCTGTGATCTGCAAGGTCCACGGCTTCTGCATCGCAGGTGGTACCGACATGGCCCTCTGCTCGGACCTGCTGGTGATCGCCGAGGACGCGAAGATCGGCTACCCGCCGGCCAGGGTGTGGGGTTCTCCCACGACCGCGATCTGGGCTCACCGGCTGGGAGCGCAGCGCGCCGCGAGGCTCCTCTTCACGGGCGACTCGCTGAGCGGTCGCGAGGCGGCGGAGTGGGGCTTGGCGCTCGACGCTGCGCCGGCCGAGAAGCTCGACGAGCGCTGCGAGGCCCTGGTCGATCGGATCGCCCGCCTGCCCGTGAACCAGCTCGTGATGATGAAACTGCTGCTCAACCAGACGCCGATCGCCCAGGGCCTGCACGGCACGCAGCTTCTCGGCACCGTCTTCGACGGCCTCACCCGGCACACCCCCGAGGGCTATGCCTTCCAGGCGCGTGCGGTCGAGGCGGGCTGGCGCCAGGCGGTGCGTGAGCGCGACGAGCCGTTCGGCGACCATGGGCTCCCCCGGGTCTAGCCGGGGCGACGACCACGAGCCGTTCGCCGATCACCGGCTGGTGCGCTAGGAATCGTGCTCCACGACCGCTCGCGCGAGCGGCGGCGGACGGCGCTCGTGCCAATTCTCGACGGACTCGAGCTGGACGGCGAGGCCGATCAACCGCGCCTCGTCGTTGGCCGCTCCCAGGAGCTGCGCGCCCAGCGGCAGGCCGTCCTCGGTCAGTCCGATCGGCACGTTGACGCCAGGCCAGCCGAGCACGTTCCAGACCCAGGCGTACGGGCAGGCGGCGACTATCGCCTTGTCGGTCTCCCAGCCGCCGAGCCCCTCGAGCACGCCGGCCCGCGGCGGCGGCGTGGCCGTGGTCGGCATCAGCACGACGTCGAAGTTGCGGAAGATGCGCCCCACCTGAAGCTGCAGCGGCAGCTCCAGGGCGCGCGCCGCCTTCAGCACGGGCCCACCGAGGAAGCGCCCGGTGCGGGCGTTGTTGCGGGTGCGGGGGTCGAGCAGCGAGTGGTCGGGGACGCGCTCGGCCCAGCGGTGCACCCCGGCCATCGAGCGCGGCATGAAGCTCGCCCCGACCAGCCCGTAGGTCGGATCGGCTCGCGCCACCTCGTGCCCGAGCCCGGTCAGGCGATCGGCGATCCGCTCGACCGCTGCGCGCACCTGGGGGTCGAGCCGTGCCGGCGCGCCACTGAACGGGGCCCGGAGCGAGAGCGCGATCCGCAGC